>NZ_JAYGQR010000003.1:0-204820 GCF_035012665.1 Polynucleobacter sp. AP-Nickl1-40-C4 | reverse complement strand
GCTCAACGACTTGCTTGACTGCCTCTAACTTGAACTCTTCAGTAAACCGTCTTCTTGTACTCATGACACACCTCCTAATAGACTAAATATTAGGCTAGAAAGTGTCTATAGAAGTGGTAGCGATTCAGAGCATAATAAAAGTACATTAAAAATAAGAGGCAACAAAATGGTAGATACGCTTATTTTGAGCAGAATTCAATTTGCTTCGAATATGACTTTTCATATTCTTTTCCCAACGATATCGATTGCATTGGGATGGGTACTTTTCTATTTCAAGGTTAAATTTAATAAAACAGGTGACTCGGTATGGAGTGAGGCCTATCAATTCTGGGTCAAGATATTTGCCTTAACTTTTGCGCTTGGCGTTGTTAGTGGTATCACTATGAGCTTTCAGTTTGGAACCAACTGGCCTGGATATATGCAAACGGTAGGCAATATCGCAGGGCCTTTGCTTGGCTACGAAGTTTTATCAGCATTCTTCCTCGAGGCAACTTTTTTAGGGATTATGTTGTTTGGCTCTAAACGAGTCTCTCAAAGAGCCCACACTATCGCCACATTTTTAGTTGCCTTCGGCACATCACTATCGGCATTTTGGATCATTGCTTTAGATTCTTGGATGCAAACCCCACAAGGGTTTGAGATGATCAATGGTCAAGCGCATGCAACCAATTGGATTGAGATTGTCTTTAATCCCTCTATGCCGTATCGCCTTCTGCATATGATGACAGCATCATTTTTGACTGTAACGTTCTTAATTGCAGGCATTTCTTCTTATCGATATTTAAAGGGCATCAATCTTTCTGGCAACCGAGCGCTGATCAAGTTAGCAATGACCATGGCGGTAGTGTTAGCCCCATTACAAATTGTCCTTGGTGATTCACATGGCCTAAATACGCTCGAGTATCAGCCTGCAAAGGTGGCAGCAATGGAGGGAATTTGGGAAACAACCAAAGGTGCCCCCGCCGTTTTATTTGCAATACCCGATGAAACCATTAAAGCTAATAAATACGAAATAGCCATTCCAAAGCTTGCGTCTTTATATTTGACGCACTCATTTGCTGGCGAGGTGCAGGGTTTAGATGCCTTCCCTGGCGCAACCCCACCAGTCGCCCCCATCTTCTTTGCCTTTCGCATCATGGTCGGCATCGGGATGTTGATGCTCTTAACCGCATTCGTTGGGTTCTATCTGACAAGAAAAAATAAAGAGCTACCAACCTGGCTTTTAAAGGGACTCAGTGTGATGACTTTTTCTGGTTGGGTCGGTGTAGTTGCCGGCTGGTATGTGACCGAGATAGGCAGACAGCCTTACCTTGTTAGTGGAGTGCTAAAAACTGCTGATGCAGTTACTAAAGTGCCTACCAATATGGTTTTAGGTACGCTCGTAATGTACCTTGCGCTGTATTTTGGACTTATTGTTTCTTATATTTGGGTTGTTTTTTACTTGGCAAGACAAGCTAATCCTGCACATATTATTGATGAGCAAAAATCAGGCCTCACTAACAACATTGCAGGAGCATAAGAATGATTCCTAATTTATACGAACCATCTGGTTGGTTGCCCCTTTTCTTTTTGGTTGCAATGGGAATTGCAATGATTGCTTACGTTGTCTTGGATGGATACGACCTGGGTGTTGGCATCTTATTGAATCAGGCAAGCGAATCAGAAAAAGACATCATGATTTCATCAATCGGTCCTTTTTGGGATGCGAATGAAACTTGGTTAGTACTCGGAGTCGGAGTTCTCTTGATTGCTTTTCCAATGGCCCATGGGATTATTTTGACTGAACTCTATTTGCCGGTAGGCATTATGTTGGCTGGTTTAATTTTACGAGGTGTATCTTTTGACTTTCGTGCAAAGGCCCATTTGAGTCAGAAGGCAGTGTGGAACTTTCTATTCTTTTTTGGTAGCTTCTTGGCTGCGGCATCTCAAGGGGTCATGGTTGGTAGAGAAGTGATTGGTTTTGACTCTGGATACTTGGGCTGGATATTTTCTTTTATCGTGGCACTTTGCTTGCCGGCCGGTTATGCCTTATTGGGAGCCGGTTGGCTGATCATGAAGACGTCTGGCGAGCTACAGCTAAAGGCTGTTGGCTGGGCAAGAAAATGCCTCTTATTAACGGCGCTTGGTGTTGGGATCATTTCTGTAGCGACACCATTCTTTAGTGCAGAGATTGCAGCAAAGTGGTTTACCTTTCCCAATGTCTTTTTCTTATTGCCGTTTCCAGTTCTGACCTTGGCTTGTTTTATCTTTATCGATTTGAACTTGTTAAAAATGCAGAAGAATAAGCCCGCTCCTGTTTGGATTCCTTTTGCTCTAAGCGTAGCCATCTTTGTCTTAGCATTTCTAGGAATCGCCTACAGCATGTTCCCTTACATCGTTGTAGACAAAATGACGATTTGGGAGGCGGCTTCAGCTACGGAGTCATTATGGGTCATATTTTGGGGGGCTATAGTTGTGCTGCCAACCATCATTGGATATACCATTTATTCCTACAAAATCTTTTGGGGTAAAACTGAGCCACTGAGTTATTACTAAAGCAATAAGATGTTGGTATGAATAATTTCTTAGATCCAGCAATTCTTTTTTTGTCTTTGGCGCCTTTGCTGGTAATGTTGAATCGAATATAAAAATTTCTCGTCCCTTACTACCATGAGTGACTTTATTGGGTTTAGTCCGAAAGCTTTCAAATTTCTTGAAGAGCTTACCAACAATCAAACTAGGGTTTGGTTTTCTGAGCATCGTTCAGAATATGAAGAGTTTGTGCGTGAGCCCATGAAGCACTTTACAGACGCCCTGTCTGAGAGTCTCGCTAAAAAAGATGTGCCCTTGTGGGGTGATCCTAAAAAATCTCTCTTTAGAATTAATCGAGATGCTCGGTTTTCAAAAGCAAAGCATCCTTACAACATGCATGCCAGCGGGCTCTTTACGAGAACCGGCGACAAGCACTCTCCCGGCGTTTTGTATTTTCGTTTAGACCCCTTAGGCAGTAGATGTGCTGCGGGTTATTTACAGCCAGAAGCCCACAATCTAAAAAAGCTCAGACAGGGAATTTTAGATAACCCTAAGGCTTGGCTTTCGCTTGAGAAGTCTTTAAAAAGAAAAGGCTATGAGCTGGATTATTCCAACACATTGGCCCGCATTCCGAGGGGCTTTAATGATGTCCCGCCAGAGGTTGAACGAGCAATCAAACTCAAAGGCTGGATTATTAGAAAGCAGTTGCCCAGATCAACGATTTGCTCGGAAGAGTTAATTAAAGAGATCACTGGTTTCGCTAAAGATATGCTTCCCCTTCTCAGTTTTGGGTGGCATGCGTTGGCTAAATTTTCTGATTAAATGACAATAGAAATTCATACTAGAAAGTAAGAAACACATGTATAAGCTAATCGCTTTTGATGCCTATGGCACATTATTTGATGTGTATTCCATGGGGCAGTTGGCAGAAGACTTATTTCCGGGTCATGGGCAGGCCTTTGCTTTAATGTGGCGCGATCGCCAAATTGAATACACCCGCTTGGTAACGATGAGTGACCCCAATCCCAATGGGAGTAAGTACTATCTCCCGTTTTGGGAGTTAACCATTCGCTCATTGCGGTATGTCTGTAAGCGTATGAACCTAAATCTCACCCCTGATTATGAGGGGCGGTTGATGGACCAGTATGCCAAGCTCACTGGCTTTGAAGATAGTCTTAATGTCCTCAAAACAATAAAACAGAAAGGAATATCTACTGCGATTTTGTCTAACGGCAGCAGAGAAATGTTGGCAACCGTAGTTGAGAGTAATAGCTTGAAGCCTTACCTGGATAAAGTTGTCACTATCGAGGATGTGCGCTTATTTAAAACGGCCCCACAGGCCTATGAATTGCTATTAAAGGCATTTCCTGTCAAGAAGGAAGAAATTCTCTTTGTATCGAGCAATGCTTGGGATGCTTTAGCTGCAAAGTGGTATGGCTTTGATGTATTTTGGGTCAATCGTCTTGGCCACCCTTTTGAAGAGATTGGTGAAAAGCCAAACTATGAAGGCAATTCTTTAAGCAAGGTATTAGAAATTATCTAAGGAGATATGAATGCTTTTAATTACATCAATCATTGTCGCCATCCTAACAATCATTTTTATCAAACTCTCTTTTGCGGTCATTGGCTTAAGAAGAAAAAATAAGGTTGGTCTAGGAAGTGGTGGTCACGAAGATCTTGAGAGGGCTATTCGTACCCAGGCAAATTTTGCTGAATACATTCCTTTGGGAGTTATCTTAATTGCTTGTCTTGAGTTAAATGGCGCCCCCTGGTGGTTGGTGGCTATTCCAGGCGTCTCACTCATCATTGGGCGTTTGATTCATGCAAAAGGCATGAATACTCCACCGCCAGATTTCAGCAAGCGCGTGCTTGGAATGAAATTTACTTTTTTTACGCTGATTGCATTAGTGGCCTTGAACTTGGCATGGTCTCTCTACAGGCTCGCCGTTTAAATGATTCTTTGCTGTTAGGGCCTGCTATAAATCGAGCATTACTTATGGAAACTATATGACTACACCATCACGCCGTAATTTCTTAAAAACTTCCGCTGCTGGCATCGCCGCAGTTGCCAGTACGCAAGCTCTAGCCCAGGCCCAAAATTTGTCACCAAAAACCATCGCCGAAGTTGAGGCCTTGGCAGCTAAAAAAGATGTTGAATCTACAGCGAGTTGGAATGATGGTTTGGTTCATCCAGCTCCATTTAAGAATCCGTTTGCGCAAGGTAAGGAGCGAGGTTTAGCGTTGGGCGGTGGTGGAACTCCATTAATTGCTTGGTATGCCGGGTACTGCAACGCACTGAAGAAGGCTGGTATAGATTTAAGCAGTGCAGATGTAGTGGTCGGCACTTCTGCGGGTTCAATATTTGGTGCAATGCTGACATCTGGGCACTTGTGGCGCCTTGTGGATGAGATAGATCTTTTTGCCGATTTCCCAAAATTGCTTGCAGAAATGATGCCCGCATTGAAATTTAATGCTTCTCAATTAAGAGCGCAGCGTGCCGAGCTGACGGTGCGTGATGGATCTCTTGCATCTATTCAGCGCATCGGCAAAGCTGCGATGGCCTCATTTAATCCTGATGGTGTAGCCGATCACTACAAGGTAGTGAAGAAACTACTAACGGCTTCTGCTTGGCCTTCAGATGGAATGTTTACTACGGCTATTGATTGCTTTACGGGGCAGCGTATTGTTTTATCAAAAGCCGATAATGTTCCTATTAACGTTGCTTGTGCCGCAAGCTCTTCAGCACCAGGCCAGGTTGGCCCTACATTCATAAAAGATAGGTTATGTATGGATGGCGGCATGAGCCAGAGTAGCACGCATAGCGATGTTATTGCCGGCGTTAAACGAGCCATTGTGATTTCTTTAGGCGATGGAACGATCAACGAGCAAAAGCAGGGATTGCGTTTGTCTTCTCTGCCCAATACGATTAATCAAGAGGTGAAAGATTTAGAGGGCGGTGGCACAGAGACCAAACATATTGTTGTTGGTCTTCCGCCCGGCTTATCTAAGGTAGAGAATCTTCTTGATCCAAAATGGATTGCGCCCTATTTGAAGTATGGAAATGATAGGGGCATTGCTGATGTAGCAATGATGAAAGCATTTTGGGCTTAATACAAAACTGTATTTCAAGTGAGGTAATGCAATATGAAAAAAATATCCCTAGCTTTGACTGTTACTTTATTTACTCTGGTCTTGAGCGGTTGTCTTGCTAGCACTACCTCTCCAGACGGAGTGAATTGTGACTTTAGTCAAGGCAAGCCTATGTGGGAAATGCCTTTAGATTGTCAGGGCGGACGTTAACCCTTTTTTAAATTTAATCGAGATCTATAGTGTTGCCTGATTTAGTTCTTCAAGCCTTGGTACTGGGCTCATTGGGCCTAGCTGCTGGAGTTTTAGGAGGCGTCATTGGTTTTGGTACCACCATCATATTGATGCCCGCTTTGGTCTATTTTTATGGGCCCATTCAGGCAATTCCGGTTATTGCTTTGGTTGCCACCGTAGCTAATCTCTCTCGTATTTTTTTGTGGTGGAGCGTGATTCAATGGCGCGTTTGTTTTGTCTATAGCCTAGCTGCAATACCGTTCACGATATTAGGGGTGAATACTCTTGTTCAACTTAATGAGCGATTAATAGAAATTACTCTAGGAATATTTTTAATCCTATTGATACCGATTCGTCGCTGGATGCGCAATCAAAATTTTTATCTAAAACTTTGGCAGATGGCCTTGGTTGGCGCTGTAATTGGGTATTTGACTGGGATTGTTGCGACTACTGGAGCTATCAACACCCCCTTCTTTTTAGCCTACGGCCTCACCAAGGGTGCCTTCTTGGGAACAGAGGCGGCCAGCACCTTATCTATTCTGTTTACCAAGGGCATTACATTTCATCAACTAGGCTTTCTCAATGCCACCATAATCATTCAGGGGCTACTTATTGGTAGCTGCGTTTTGGTCGGCTCCATTTTTTCTAAGAAGATTGTTTTGGCATTGCCAGAAAAGAAATTTTTATTACTGATGGAGCTGGTGATGTTAATTTCAGGCTTTTCCATTCTTGCCATGTCTTTCTAAAGCCGCCACTTAGAGTTAGTTAACCTCTCCCGCTTACTTAAAGCGATACGCAAGTGCCATAAAGATATTGTCTTGGAATGAGCGATTCATGACGGGACTGTTATTAATTCCGCCACCCATCCATTTGCGTTTACCATATACGTTGATGTACCAGTTATCCACCACTGGAATCTCCACCATGAGTCCCGCTAGAAGATTGTTTGTTGCGGGGGCGCTATAAGCCGCATAACCAGTAGCCATCGACTCTCCAGGGTTGATGCCATAGTAGTAATTAGCGTATTGACTTGACTGTCGTTCCACACCAATTTGCGGATAGACGGTTACTTTTTTATAGGTTTCAATTTCGGCGAAGTATAAAAATTCATAGAGCGCCCCTTTTGACTTCCCAAAGTCATGATAGGCATTAACAAAAAATCCTCCGATCGGCGTCTCTTGAAAAGTTCCCAAGCCAAGTGGTATTGGATCAGTTCGATTGATAGAGTTGCCGTTGATTGACGACTTTACTTTGTAGGTATCTAAATTAATTTTTCCAATAACTTCAAAATAGCCGTAGCCCATCTTGAAAGTCTTAATGCCCACCTCATCTATACGAGCGAAAAAACGCTGATAGTCAAAAAAGGCATAGGGCACAGCCAAAGATTGAGTCCCTTCAGTGCCAATATGTAAATTAGTGGTGTAAGCGGCCACACCGATATCGCCAACGATGTGATCCGGAAGCGTATCCGGAATATCATCCATGGCGTAGGCCGGAAAGCAGACTACAGCAGCAATTAAAAGAGCCGTTATGCGAAAAATCGATTTCATGTAGGCATCATAAGCCCTTGTAGGCCACTAGAGGTCTAGATTATCTAGAGCCAAATCCTTCAGATGACTTGTATTTGCCCAGCCGTTTACTTTCCATGCAAGCCCATCATGGCTAATCCAGTTGAGGGAGGCATTGGGCACTGTAACGGTCTTTTCTGCATCCAGAGCTTGATTGCTCGCAATTCTGTACATCATGTCCAATGCGCCTCCATGGCTTACTAATAAAATAGTTTTGCCTGAATGTTGTTCGCAGATTTCCACAAGCGCAGTTTTAATTCGATCTGCAAATTGTCGAATGCTTTCGCCATCACCTAAGTTCTCCTCAATATTTCTGCTGAGATGAGATTTCCAAAGTTCTGGCTCACGTATCGGGGCTTCATCTGTAGTGAGTCCCTGTAGAGCACCAAGATGACGCTCTCTTAGCCCAGTATTAGGTATCGCAGAGGTTTCGAATATCTCTTCAATAGCTTGTGCAGTCTTTGCTGCTCGCTGAAGATCGCTTGTATATAGAACATCAAATTGAAGCCCCATATTTTTAAGGGCACGCGCCATTTGCCCTGCTTGAGCTAATCCTTTGGCATTGAGGCCAATATCAGTGTGGCCTTGAAGGCGGCGTCTGGCATTCCAGTCGGTTTCACCGTGGCGAACTAAGCAAAATCGAGTAATAGTCATATGGCAATGATAAAGACGGAATTACTTTTTGAGAGTCCAGGCGCGCGGATTGTGTTCAAAGCCAATATGTCCGTAATATTCATTTGCCTTAGGCGCTGCTAAAAGTACGATCATGCATTCAGGACCAAGGCGCGCTTTGGTTTCCTCAATTAGTTGCTTGCCAATTCCAGAGCGTTGATATTTTTCATCAACGGCTAAATCCGCAAGGTAAGCCACATAAGAAAAGTCTGTCAGCGAACGCGAAATACCCACCAAAGATTTGCCGTCCCATGCGGTAATAGTGAGGTTGGCATTCTTGAGCATTTCCTCAAATGTTTGAGCGTTGTGAACAGGGCGTCGCTCCCCAAGGGTCGAGCGCTTGTAAAGATCGATGGCTTGCTCCACAGTAATAGTGGCGTTGTCGTGATATTGAATCATGTCATTCCTCTTCCCCTACGAAGAGCTTATCACCCACAGCAAGAGCTCCAGAATTTAAAACTTCGGCCCGAATGCCGCCGCGCCCTTCAAATGCCTCCATGAAGCTTGGCCTACTTAGTAATTGCGCCGGTCTTTCACAGGGGGTGCATAGTTCTGTGCCAAGTAGTTGAATGTCACCTAGCTGAAATCGTTGGCCTACGAGCGCATTTAGTTCAGACGCCGTAATTCCTGCAAGTGCAATATTACGGCGTGTTTCAGAGCCCTCAAAAGTCGGTTCATCTCCAGCTGTTAGCCAATCATTTGCTGTATTGATAGCAGATAGGGCGATGATACTGACGTGACGCACTTTAGTTGGCTCGATGGCTGAATAGGCGCCCGTACCTAGTGCATAACGGTCACCTTCAAGGCCACTGCCAACTATGACTTTGGCAGTGCTGACAGATAGCATCTGCTTGCCAGCAGACGCTGCTAGATAGATGGCTTGAATATAGGCATTGAATTTCATAGGGACTATTTACATATTACAACTCATGCTTTGATGATTGTTAATACAATAAATACAACACAAGACAAAGGGCAACGGTGAATAAAGAAAGCAAGGGAATGCTGATTGGCTTTATCGGTATTCTAATTTTTAGCTTAACGCTACCAGTAAGTAAGATTGCTGTTTTAAGCTTTAACCCGTATTTCATTGCTTTTGGCAGGGCAACCTTAGCAGGGTTGGTTGCTCTGGTCTATCTTGCGTACAAAAAAGAGCACACGCCCACTAAAGTAGATTTTGTCAAATTTGTTGTCATAGCTTTGGGTGTCGTGTTTGGCTTTCCCATATTCACTACTGTTGCTATGACTCAAGGCTCATCGTCACATGGGGCAGTTATTTTGGGGATGATGCCGATTGCTACAACGGTTATTGGAGTGCTGCGCTTTAAAGAGCGCCCATCCTTGGGATTCTGGCTGGTATCTTTATTGGGTGCTGGTTTAGTCATTCTGTACGCTCTATTGAAGAGCTCCGGCAACTTTACGTATATTGATGGCCTTTTAGTGCTTGGCGGGATTAGCGCTTGTATTGGCTATGTAGAGGGTGGCGAGCTCTCCAGAAAAATGAATCCACGCGCGGTCATTTCTTGGGCCTTGGTCATTTCCTTGCCGCTGAATATTGTGATGACTTGGCTCACCTATAGCCCAGAATATATTCATGCGGATGCCGTGGCATGGACTAGCTTTGTCTATCTAAGTTTATTCCCCATGTTTCTTGGCTTCTTCTTTTGGTATGAGGGCCTCGCGATTGGCGGTATTGCACGTGTCAGTCAAGTGCAGTTAATTCAGCCGTTTTGCACTCTAGTAGCAGCAAGTATTTTGTTGGGCGATTCACTCACGGTGATGAATTTAATCTTTGCTATGTTGGTTGTGTCTACTGTCATCCTTGGGAAAAGAATGCTGGTAAAAAGAGCGTAGTTTTATATCTAACCATGAAATTAAAAAGCCCCGATTAAACGGGGCTTTTTAATTATGCGGCAACAACTTTGTGTTTGCTGAGTGCACGCAAGATTTTGCTTTTCTCTTTGGGTTTGGTGCTCGATTCTAGTAACTTAGTAAGTTGAGCGGTATTCAGGGGGCCTAAGCGCGCTTTTCCTGTTTTGGTGAGCATAGAGTCATTTTTTCTGGTTCTTTGATTTTGGCCTACAGCCATGGAGTTTTCCTAGAGTAATGGAATGATGAATCTCAAGACTTGCTGAAGAGATTCCCCTGTCTAGGGCGCACAATAGTGATCACAGTCCAGAATAACAGTTAACAAACCTAGAAGCTATGATGTAGCCATGATTAATCTATCTGTATTCAATAGCCCAATTAGTTTTATTGGCCTATTAGCGCTATCCAATGTATTTATGACATTCGCTTGGTATGCACACTTAAAAAACTTATCAGCCAAGCCATGGTGGATTGCAGTTTTAGTGAGCTGGGCGATTGCCTTGTTTGAGTATGCCTTGCAGGTTCCAGCCAATCGAATAGGCTATCAGTTTTTTAGTCTGGGACAACTCAAGATTGCTCAAGAAGTGATTACTCTCAGTGTATTTGTTCCGTTTGCAGTGTTTTACATGGGCGAGCCATTTAAAACCGATTACATCTGGGCGGGATTATGCTTATTGGGCGCCGTCTACTTTATGTTTAGATCATGATTCAGATACAGAACCTTATCTTTGCTTTAGTTATGGGGTGCTTAATGTCTTTAAGCATTACGCTCGCCACTACTTTTGTTCGTGTTGACCTTGCAGAAAATTTCTTCTGGGCGTGGTTTGAAGTTTGGTCAGTAGCTTACCCAGTGGCTATTGTTTGTATTCTGATTTACAGGCCATTTGCTAGCAAAATCACTGCAAAGATTATGAATGTACTGGGCCTCAATAAGCCCTAAGTTATGGATGAGGAATGATTAAATGAATGCATTGATGAGGTCTTCTGTTTTGGCTACATGTTGCTCATCTATTTTGAGCGCTTGTGCTGCGGTATATACCGATGCATCAGATTCTAACCATGTTACTTTTCTAAATAGTAGCGGCGAATCAGTTGAGCAATTAACTCAGAAGGCCAGCGCCTATTGTGCGCAGTATGGCAAGGTTGCCTCGTTTAAAAGTAGTGATACGCAGTTGGTTGCTGTCTTTGATTGCAAAACAACACGCTAATTTAACGCAACCGCTGGGCGAATTAGCCTGCCATATCGGATTGATAAATTAAGCCAGCATGCTCTCTGAGGGCATGGAATTGAATGGACTCCCAACGTTGTTGGGCAACGTCCAGCTCTGATTTATGTGATGCCAAGAAAACGGATGCACCCACTACGTCTTCTGCCATGCGGTGGATATTTTCTTGGGTAAATTTTTTCAGGGCAACTGGATCATCTGAACTAACCCAGCGAGCCAGGCTATAGCGGGCAGGCAAAAGGCGCACTTCCGCGCCATATTCAGTTTGGAGGCGATGGCTTACCACCTCAAATTGAAGTTGACCAAAGGCGCCAAGTAGCATGGTGCCCCCAGCCATTGGCCTAAAGACCTGAATAGCCCCCTCTTCACCCAATTGCATCAGTCCAGTGCGTAATTGCTTAGAGCGCAAAGGATCGGCGGACTCAACCATGCGGAAAATTTCTGGTGCAAAGAATGGGAGCCCCGTAAATTGCAATTGCTCGCCTTCGGTTAAGGTGTCACCCAATCGCAGCAAGCCATGATTTGGCAAGCCAATGATGTCGCCTGGAAAAGCCTCATCCAAAATATCCCGTCTTTGGGATAAGAAAGATAGCGCATTGTTGGTTCGTACTTCTTTGCCGTTGCGACAAATCTTGAGTTTCATGCCGCGCTGAAAATGGCCAGAACAGATGCGTAAAAAAGCTACACGGTCACGATGTGCTGGATCCATATTGGCCTGAATCTTGAACACGACAGCTGAGAATTTGTTCTCAGCAGGACTGACCTCACGTTGCAAGGCTTTACGTGAGCCTGGCGATGGTGCGAGCTCAACCAATGTATTGAGAATCTCCCGCACACCAAAGTTGTTGATAGCTGAACCAAAGAAGACCGGTGACTGGCGGCCAGCCAGAAAGGCTTCGAGATCAAAGGCTGGCATTGCTTCTTTGATCAGCTCCACTTCAGCTAGGGCATTTTCTAAGTCTGTGCCCAGACGCTCTTTAAGGGCTGGATCATTTATAGCAACTACTGCATGTGAGTCTTCGGTCACGCGATCTTCACCTGCTTTGAACATGCGCATACGAGCATTGGCGATATCAATCACTCCGGCAAAGGATTTGCCCATGCCAACTGGCCAAGTGAAGGGTACTACTTCTATGCCAAGCGCAGTTTCAATCTCATCCATTAATTCCATTGGGGGCTTAACTTCGCGGTCCATCTTATTGATGAATGTCACGATAGGCGTATTACGCGCACGGCAAACTTCAAGCAAGCGCAATGTTTGAGATTCAACACCATTAGCAGCATCAATCACCATGAGAGCGGAGTCAACCGCAGTCAACACACGATAGGTATCCTCCGAGAAATCTTGGTGACCTGGTGTATCTAATAAGTTAATGATGCAATCACGGTATTCCATTTGCATCACCGAGCTTGCTACAGAGATGCCGCGCTGCTTTTCAATTTCCATCCAGTCAGATGTTGCATGACGGCTGGCTTTACGCGCTTTAACACTACCCGCAATTTGAATAGCTCCCGCATACAGCAGTAACTTTTCTGTAAGCGTAGTTTTACCTGCATCTGGGTGAGAGATGATTGCAAAGCTTCGACGTCTAAGTACTTCTGCGCCTGGAGTGCTGGAGGTAAGAGTTTCGATGGTAATTCTGCGTTGAGTATCTAGGTTCGGAGGCAATTATAAGCGTGCCAAGGTGCTTCAGAACTGCTCATGAGCCCCTACATAGCGCCATTGCCCGGGAGGAAGCGGTCCCAATGAGATGCGACCCATTCTGACGCGTTTGAGGCCTATCACTTTGAGGCCCACCATCTCACACATCCGACGAATTTGGCGCTTACGCCCTTCACGCAATACAAAGCGAAGCTGATCTTCGTTCTGCCAGCTAACCTGTGCAGGTTTGAGTTCTACTCCATCAAGAGAGAGACCATGTTTTAAGCGATCTAAATCTTCAAAAGAGAGAGCCCCCTCTACGCGCACTAAATATTCTTTTTCGATGGGGCTGTTTTCACCAATCAATAATTTGGCGATACGACCATCTTGAGTCAGAACTAGCATGCCTGTAGAGTCAATATCTAGCCTGCCTGCTGGCGCTAGCCCTTTGGTATTAAAGCGAGGGCTTCTACCTTTATCAAGCGGGCTGGCAAAGTAATTTTCAGGGGTAATCAAAGAGGCCGCCGGTTGATATTCTTGTTCGTCGTCATAGTGAGAAATGTAGCCAACGGGTTTATTCAGAATGACGGTAATGCGAGAGGCTTGCTGTGCTTTGGCGCCAGATTGCAACTCAATTTTTTGATCACGGTAGGCGCGAACACCTAATTCATTCACCACTTCGCCATCTACTGTGACTAAACCTTGCTCAATGTATGAATCGGCTTCACGACGGGAGCAAAGACCAAGCTCAGAGAGTAATTTTGAGACGCGTACTTTTTCTTCCATGCTTGCATTATCCGATATTAGGGTTAAATACTGGCCTGGAGTTAAGATGGGGGCAGACGAAATAAAAAAGCCTGCTCATAATTTAATAAAGGATGACCAAATGACTATTGCATTAAAAAAACCACCAATCTATAAAATCCTTTATTTTCAAGTACTTACAGCCGTTGTAATTGGTGTTTTGCTGGGTCATTTTTACCCAAGCTTGGGTACAGAAATGAAACCATTTGGGGATGCCTTCATTAAAGGCATCAAGATGTTAATTGCCCCCATTATTTTCTGTACGGTGGTTCTAGGTATTGCCGGCATGGAAGACATGAAAAAGGTGGGCAAAACTGGTGGACTCGCACTGTTGTACTTTGAGATTGTGAGCACGATTGCTTTGATGGTCGGCTTAGTTGTAGTGAATGTGCTTCAGCCTGGTGCTGGCATGAACATCGATCCAGCAAGCTTAGACACCAAAGGAATTGCTTCGTATACCGGGCCCGGAAAAATAGGTACTACTACAGATTTCTTAATGAATATTATCCCGAGCAGTGCGGTTGATGCATTTGCTAAGGGTGAAATTTTGCAGGTTCTTTTCATTGCAATCTTGTTTGGATTTGCATTGCATAAGTTTGGTGGTCGCGGAACAATGGTGTTCGACTTAATTGAAAAAACATCCCATGTTCTCTTTGACATGATTGGTGTGATTATGAAGTTTGCGCCTATTGGTGCATTTGGCGCAATGTCATTCACCATTGGCAAATACGGCATAGTCTCTTTATTCTCTTTGGGCAAACTCATGGGCTCGTTTTATTTAACCTGCCTACTCTTTGTGTTCATTGTTTTAGGAATCATCGCGCGAATTAATGGGTTCAATATTTTTAAATTCGTGAGCTACATTAAAGAAGAGTTGTTAATTGTTTTGGGAACTTCATCATCCGAATCCGTCTTGCCACGCATGATGGAAAAAATGGAGCTGTTGGGCGCCAAGAAAGCGTGCGTTGGTTTAGTTATTCCAACGGGTTATTCATTCAATTTAGATGGCACCTCTATTTATTTAACAATGGCTGCAGTATTTATTGCGCAAGCAACCAATACGCCGATGACACTCATGCAGGAGGTTACGCTCTTGATAGTGCTATTGCTCACATCTAAAGGTGCAGCAGGCGTAACTGGTAGTGGCTTTATCGTTTTGGCAGCCACCCTTTCTGCTGTTGGAGATGTTCCGGTTGCTGGTTTAGCAATCATCTTGGGCATCGACCGCTTTATGTCTGAAGCACGAGCGCTGACGAATTTAGTTGGCAATGGCGTGGCTACGATTGTGGTTGCCAAGTGGACTGGCGAGCTAGATCAAAAGCAGTTAACTAGCGTCCTTAATCGCGACAATTGGATTGAAGCACAAGAGCCAGAATTGATCTTGGATCAAAAGCAAGACAAAATGCGCTGATATTTAAGTGCGCACAATATGAACGCTACAGGGAGCCTCTTCGACAATCTTGGTCATCGAGGTTCTCCAGGGCGTTACTTTATTAGGCAGCTTATGTGATGCCCCAATCAAAATGAGGGAAGCATCATTGTCCTTGGCAAATTCAACGATTCGAGAGGCGGGATCAAGCGCCTCAAGTACGTGATAAGAAATTCTTTCAGGTGGTAATTTGAGTGGTTTAGCCCACTCCATCAATTGCACTAGGTGGCCGCGGACGATGCCGCTAGCGGTTTGGCTTTCATGATTGCCTTCATAGGTTGGTGTGCTGGCAATCGTGCTCAAACAAATTAGGCGACTTTCAGGATAGGCCTGTAATAAATTTTTCGCTGTAACTTGCATGCGCTCACGCAGAGCTTCATCAGACTGACGCGTATCAATCGCAGCAATCATGAGGGGCGCATCAAGGTTGCCCATACTAGGCCGTGGGCTGGGAGAGGGCTCGTAACCAGCAGCTTTGAACATGCCTTTGAGATTTTCCCAAAAGCTAGGTGGCTCAACCCGGTCGGCTCGTTCGGTGAGCGTAACGCCCTCGGGGTCTCGCAACACTTGACGTAAGCGCGCTGCGCTTTGATAGCGATCGGCAGCGCGTGGCTCTAGACATCTGAGCACTACTTCCTGTAACCAGCGAGGAATTTCTCTGCGAATAGCGCGTGGTGGAAAGGGTTCTGCCCACATCCGTTTACGTAGACCACTCATTGTTTGAGGGTTACCAAATGGCAGTTCGCCAGTCAGCAACTCATACATGATCACGCCAATAGAAAAAATATCACTTCGCGAATCAGAGCGAATGCCAGCTACTTGTTCAGGAGAAATATAAGGTGCAGAACCAATTCCTTTGCGCATCTCTTCTGCAAGCAAGTCTGGGTATCGAGCGTGGTGCGACAAACCAAAATCAATGAGCGTTAACTTCCCCTTCTCATCAATCAAAATATTTTCAGGCTTGACATCTAGGTGGATGGCATCTTGTGAGTGCAGTGACTGAACGGCTTGCGCTAAATCTGCCCCAAAGCGTACTACCTCATCAATCGTAAATACTTTACCTTCCTTGATGTAATCTTCTAATGGCCGGCCCTCAACCCTTTCCATTGCAATATAAGGACGCGTGGCCATATTGCCTGAACCTAAATATTGAGGAACGTAAGGACTTTTTAGGGAGCGCAAGATAGTGAGTTCGGTTTCAAAGCCGATCAAACTTTCAACCGGTTGATCTCTGCCAACACGCGGGATTTTCAGCAAGATAGGGACATCTATCCCCTCTTTAGTTGCTGAAAAAAGGCTCGCCATTCCGCCGCGGTGAACTTCCTTGCCTAAAACAAATCCATCTACTATTTTGCCTTCTTGAAATATATCGTCTACTGCTTGAATGTCGGTATTGATGGGCATTGTTTATTTGCCGGTGATGAGGCGGTTTGCCAGGTCTTCTGGCAGGCCAGCGCGACGTACTTTCTCTGCGGCAGTGTAGTGATCGTAGGGCGTACGATGAAATGTAAGGGCTTCTGAAGCGGGCTCAAAAACAGCAAAGCAGGCCTCTGGATTGCCATCTCTAGGTTGACCAAGAGAGCCAACAACACCTACCCATTGGCGATGAGGTAGTACCGGAATTTCATCGCCAGGGTGTGGTGCAAATCGAATGAGTTTCCCAACAGCGCTTTGATAAAAAAGCGCTTGCTCATGTGCATGACCAACAAAAGTGTAATTTTTGCCAGAGCTTTGTACACAACGCCATGCACTCATGCTGTCAGTAATGTAATTCCACTCGGCTGGATTGCAAGCAGAGGCATGCACAAAACAAATCCGATCTTCTTGAACCATCAGAGGAAGATTTTTAAGGAAATCTACATGGTCATTATTTAATTGAGATTTAGTCCACTCAATTGCGGCATTGGCGCTGGCGTTCATTTGATTACGGCTATCCTTAAAAACAGCCTCATCATGGTTGCCAAGAATGGCAATCGCTTTTTTATTTTCTACAAGCCCGGCAACGCGTTCAAGCAGTGCAACAGGGTCGGCGTTATAGCCCACGAGGTCCCCCAGAAACACCATGCGAGTAACGCCAAGTTCCTCGGCACGAGCCATGCAGGCATCAAAAGCCTCTAAATTGCTGTGGAGATCGGCAAATAGCCCAATACGTTCAGTCATCCCTTAATGATAGGACAAAAGGCCCCTAGAAAGAACGGTTATAGGGGCTCGGACCATTATCTGGTCGATTTTTAAAGCGCTTGTGAACCCAGTAGTATTCGGCCGGCCGAAGTCGAATTTCTGCCTCAAAGCATTGATTAAGGCGTGCGGTGTCTGACTTGGGGTCTGCCCCAGGAAAATTCTCTAAAGGCTTCCCAATTTCGCAAAGGTAACCTGATTCATCTGCTTTTAATGTGGTGGTCATTAAGCATACGTCAGCGCCAGTAATTTTTGCTAAACGAGAAATGGTGGTGATGGTATTTGTTTGAATTCCAAAAAATGGCACAAATTCAGAATCCTTAAGACCCAAATCAAGATCCGGCGCAATGATGATGAAGTCTCCGTTGCGAATTTCTCGGATGATCGCCTTTGCGTTGCCTTGGCGATCAATTGAATTCCCGCCAAAGCGATTACGCCATTCGACAATTCGTTTGTTAAAGAATGGATTCTTCATTCTCTGAAAAAATCCTGAAGTGCGCGGCCAATGTTTTGTTTTGGAGAGCGCGCTCAAAATAATGCTGCCCTCAATCCCTGTGAAATGCATGTTTACTAAGATGCGCGGTTTTTTGCTTGAGAGGTCAACCGCTGATTTCACCTCAATCATATTGCTCAGTTGTTTAGAGCTGCCGCACCAGATAATGCTTTTCTCTACCAGACTACGCCCAAGCAAGCGCCAATGCTCTTTGGCAAGACCGTCGATTTCAGCCGGACTTAAGCTTGGAAAGCATAAATGGAGATTTGTTTTGACCACTCGACTTCTATCGCTTGGAATTCGAGCCGCAATATATCCAAGGCCGTAGCCCAGCGCAACCAGAAGCCTATAAGGCAAAAGGGCAAGAAGCTTGAGTAGAACGACGACTACTTGATTGGAAAATGACTTCAGCAAATTAGTTTTGCTCTGATTCGTAACGGTTGATGGACTTCTTATAGCGCACTAACATTTCTTCTGTAGAGCTGATCGACATACCTAAATCATTTACTAGGCCCGTATCAAGACGATATGCCCAGCCGTGAACAGTGAGATCTTGTCCACGCGCCCAAGCATCTTGCACGATAGTTGTTTCGCATACGTTAACTACTTGTTCAATAACATTGAGTTCGCAAAGTCGATCTTGACGCCTAGGAGTTGGAATAGCTTCACCTAAATAACGCTCATGTTTTTGATGTACGTCTTTTACATGACGCAACCAGTTATCAGCAAGACCTACGCGTTGATCACTTAGTGCCGCGTGGACACCGGCACATCCATAGTGACCAACCACCAGAATGTGCTTGACCTTAAGCAAGTCAATTGCAAATTGAATAACGGATAAACAATTTAGATCAGTGTGAACTACAACGTTAGCTACGTTGCGGTGAACAAATAGCTCGCCTGGCAATAGGTCTACGATTTCGTTTGCGGGCACGCGACTATCTGCGCAGCCAATCCAGAGATACTCTGGTGCCTGTTGGTTAACTAGGCGCTTAAAGAAGTCAGGATCTTTTGCGATCATGCCTTCGGCCCACTCTCGGTTGCTTGTAAAGAGATGCTCTAGGGCTTGAGAATTTTTGTATGGCATGTTTTCAGTTTAAAGTACTTTAATGACGCCTAATTGGTTAAAACAAACCCCCACCGGAATAATCTTAAATTTGCATTGTCAGCCAGGAGCCAAAGTGACCAAGGTCGTTGGCCTGCATGACGGCTGTTTAAAGATTTCTTTACAGGCGCCTGCCTTAGAAAATAAGGCTAATGAGCTATTATTGGCTTGGCTTTCTAAGCAATTAAGGGTGCCTCAAAAACAAATTCAATTCGTTTCTGGTCAAAATAGCCGCAAGAAACGAGTAGAAATTTGGGGCCCCATCAGTCCCGAGCAAATTGTACAGTTGTTGAGCCCTTGATTTAAAGGTCGGCGCTTACCAAAATATTGCCCATAAGATTCCCAAAATAAGCACCCACTTACCTACGTAATAAACGGAGCGATGTTTTGCTTTGAGCTTTTTGGCTTGTGCACGGAGATGGTAAAAATAGGTAAACAGAATATTTACAAAGCCTATTTTTTCACCTTCAACATTTTGAGATGATGCAGCGCTCATTACATAGCGCCCAAACCAGCGATTGAATAGAGTAACTGCCTTAGTGTGAACCGGGCGCTCGACATCGCAAAATAAGATGATTCTTTGCTGATCTGTTTCATTAGCAGCGAAATGAATGTAAGTTTCATCAAACATGACCGCTTCCCCATCTTTCCAGAAATAACGCTCCCCATCTACATCAATAAAGCATTTGGGGTCGTTGGGAGTCGTTAGGCCAATGTGATACCGCAAGGAGCCCGCATAGGGGTCGCGGTGGCGCACCAGCGTTGCTCCAGGCGGTAGTGAGGCGAACATGGCAGCCTTGACTGAGGGAATTGATTTAAGCAGTGCAACTGTTTTGGGGCAACCTACTTGAGCAGAGGGCACCTCTTTTCCATACCAGCAGAGGTGAAAACGCTTCCATCCAGTGCGAAAGAAGGAGTTAAAGCCAATATCGTTGTATCCAGTTGCCGCAGCAATAGATCCGCCTTCCTGCAGTGAAAGCGCTTCTTGTCGAATCATTTCCCAGTTATCTTGGATGGGCTGCATTTCAGGAAATTGGCTTACTGGAATAAAAGCACTGGGTTTTACTTTTGAAAATAAATACAAAAGTGCATTTACGGGAGCCAAAAGCACTTGGTAGTCGGTAAGAGATCTAATGACCCCAAAACGAACCTTTCCTCTGAAATAGACGTAAACGGCCGATGCTATAAAAATAAAAAAGATGATGTGGCGAATTTCCATGAGCTTTGTCTAAGTGGGGTAATTGTTAATATTTTAATTTGTATATCAGCCCTAAATTGACTATTTCTTATGCTCGGATGCTCATATACTTCAAGCAGAGGGTTTGAAAACCGGCCTAGGGTTTATGTGGAGTTTTGCTAAGGATGATCTTATGAATAGCTTTATAAAGTGGCTCTTAAGCCTTGTTTTAATTGGGTTAGTGGGTATTTCAGTCTATACGTGGGGAATGCTAACTTGGAGCTATGGCAGCGGTGAGCGTGCGGGGTATGTTCAGAAATTCTCTAATCGCGGTTACGTATGCAAAACCTGGGAAGGCGAATTAGCCATGGTTTCTATGCCAGGCACAATGTCAGAAAAATTCTTCTTTACGGTGCGTGAAGATGCTGTAGCGCAAAAAATAAATGCTAATTTGGGTAAAAAGGTGGCTCTTAAGTATGAGCAACACATTGGTTTGCCAACTACCTGTTTTGGCGATACCGAGTATTTTGTTTCTGATATCACCGTTTTGGATGAGTAATTTGTAGTCGTAGTAAAAAATTGCTGTAACGCAACTTTATTTTTGTAATTTTTTGTGGTTAAAATCATGTAAGCGTAATGTGCGCTGACATCAATATCTATAAGGAGCTTCACTTGAACAAAGCCGAACTAATCGCAGCGATTGCTGACGACGCGGAGATTTCTAAAGCCAAAGCTGAATTCGCATTGAATTCTGCAATCGACACAATTATCAAAGCTGTTACTAAAGGTGACTCAGTACAACTGATCGGCTTTGGTACTTTTGCTTCTGGCAAACGTGCTGCACGTATGGGTCGTAACCCAAAAACTGGCGAGCCACTCAAAATTGCTGCTGCAAAGACTGTTAAGTTTTCTGCTGGTAAAGCATTTAAAGATTCAGTTAACAAACGTAAGAAGTAATTCTTCCTTTGTTGATAAAAAAGCCCGGCATGCCGGGCTTTTTTTATTTCATCAAAAATCTCAATCAATTCAATTCATCACTACGCTGAGTTAGCTTTGCACTAAACGACGGTGACGATGGATGCTCATTAATATTCCTGCGCCAAAGCCAAGTGTCACCAATGCAGTGCCACCATAACTAATAAATGGAAGCGGCACTCCAACTACCGGCAAGAGACCGCTCACCATACCAATGTTGACAAATGCATAGGTAAAGAAAATTAAAGTCACTGACGCACCTAAGAGGCGCGTAAATAAGTTTGGCCCGCTCGCCGAGATCGCTAAGCCTCTTTTAATGAGTGCGAAGAACAAGGCAATCAATACCAGGTTGCCTAATAAACCAAATTCCTCAGAAAAAACTGCAAAGACAAAGTCAGTATGTTTTTCTGGAATAAATTCTAGATGCGCTTGCGTTCCTTGGAACCAACCTTTGCCAAAGAATCCGCCAGAGCCAATAGCAATCATGGATTGAATGGTATGAAAGCCTTTACCGAGTGGGTCGCTAGTCGGATCTAGCAGAGTGCATATGCGATGCTTTTGATAGTCGTGCACAAATGGCCACACTACATCATTGGCACAAATAGTGCCACCAAAAATAATAATTAACAAAATGCCAATGGCGCCCAAGCCAACAAATGGCAGTATCCATTTCCACGGCAGGCCCGCCAAGATGATGACGTATAGTCCTGCTGCAAAAACGAGTAACGCAGTTCCCAGGTCTGGTTGGCGTGCGATTAAAAAAACGGGTATCGCTAAAATCACAGTAGCAACACCATAGTCCCAGGATTTTTGAATGCCTTCTCGCTTTTGAAAGTACCAAGCAAGCATCAGTGGCATCGCAATCTTCATGATCTCGGATGGCTGAATGACAACTCCAATATTGAGCCAGCGACGAGCACCCTTTTTAATGAGTCCGAATGCGGCTACTGCGATTAAGAGGGCAACCCCAAATCCATAAATCCAAACTGCACCCATCTCTAACCACTTTGGTGGAATTCGTGAAACGATCCACATCACTAAAAACGAGAGTGCGAGATTGCGCAATTCATCTGTAATTTGTACGGGAGTATTTTGACTTGCAGATAAAAAAGTAAAAAAGCCAACAGCCGCTAAGCCAAGCAGAATAAGGCCTAGCTGGCGGTCTAAACCAGCGAAGATGCTGGAGAAAAATCTTTTAACTTTGATTAAGGGGCTCTTTTCCATTCCGGAACCTCCTTGGGCCACTTGCCCTCAATGTAGTAGTCCAATGCTTGACGTGCAATCGGAGCGGCATACTGCGCGCCGAAGCCTGCGTTCTCTACAACCATCGCAATCACAATGGTTGGTTTATCCGCTGGAGCAAATGCGATATACAAGGCATGGTCGCGCAAAAATTCTGCTGTGGATCCATGTTTGTAATCTTTGGAGTTCAAACTAAATACCTGCGCAGTTCCGGTTTTTCCGCCCACTTGATATCCAGCTCCTTTAAATGCTGCGGCAGATGTGCCGGAGTTATTAACCTCGACCATGGCCTTCTTAATCACTTCAATATTCTCAGCATTGAGATCGATCCGATAACTTTCTTTTGGGGTTGTCAGCACTCTGTTGCGAGTAAATGGATCTTCAATGGCTTTGACTAAGTGCGGCTTCATCACAATACCGTTATTAGCTACGTTTGCCATGGCATGGGCTAATTGCAAGATTGTGAAAGCGTTGTAACCCTGTCCAATACCCAGGGAAATAGTTTCACCCTCGTACCACTTTTGCTGCTCAGGTTTTTTGAAAGTATTTTTCTTCCACTCGGTGGATGGCAAAACACCTCTTGCTTCGCCTTGTAAATCAATGCCAGTGATTTGACCAAAGCCCAATGGCTTCATAAAATCGGCAATCATGTTTACCCCCATGTCTCGAGCAAGCATGTAGTAATACGTGTCACAAGATTCAACAATCGACTTTTGCATATCGACAATTCCGTGACCACCTTTTTTATCGTCCCGGAAGGTGTGGTTGCCAAAGTCAAAGTAGCCAGGATCCGAAATTGTTTGTGATGGAGTACGCTTTTTATTTTCTAAAGCGGCTAATGCCATGAAAGGTTTGTAAGTAGATCCGGGTGGATAGATTCCTTTCAGTGGGCGGTTATAGAGCGGCTTCTGTGGAGAGTCATTCAACTCTTTCCAAGTCACCGAATCAATGCCTTCCACAAAATCATTCGGATTGAAGTTGGGCTTAGAGACAAAAGCCAATACATCACCTGTCGCTGGTTCAATGGCCACAAATGCACCGCGAAAATTTCCATATAGTTGCTCAACTAAATATTGGAGCTTGATATCAACGGAGAGAACTACATTTTTGCCGGGAACTGAAGGGGAGCTTGAAAGTGTACGCACCGGTTTGCCGCCCGCAGTAATTTCTACTTGATCGTAACCAGGCACGCCACGCAAAACATTTTCATAGCTTTGCTCTAAACCAATCTTGCCTACGTACTGAATGCCACGCAAAAAAGAAGCCTGCAAAGCATCGGGATCATCGGCCTTGGCGCCCTCAATTTCAGTCTGCATGCGCTCTTTGTCACGTTGCGAAACGCGGCCAATATAGCCAATCAGGTGGGAGGCTAATTCGTTGTATGGATACTCCCGAAAGCTTCTAGCCCGGATTTCTACCCCAGGAAAGCGATAGCGATTGGCCATAAACCGGGCGGTTTCGGTCTCGTTGAGCATGGAGCGCAGAGGGAAAGTGCCCATATTTCGAGAATCCTCCAGGGAGCGCTTGAAATTGCGACGATCCCGAGGCGAAATAGCAACGATTTCAGAAAGATCGTTGATGAGCTGATCTACGTTCCCTTTGACTTCTTCAGCATTCACATCCAAGGTAAGGGCAGAATAATTTCGACCAATAACGATGCCATTGCGATCAATAATGAGCCCACGATTTGCTGGCGCTGGAACCAAGGCAATGCGATTGCTTTCAGCCAGAAGTGCGTATTTTCCGTGGCTTACAAGTTGTAGCCATACAAGACGGGTGATGAGTAGTAAAAAGCAAAACGTGACAAATAGAGTCGCAATATGAATACGCTCTTGAAAGGAGTCGAGATCCGGTTTTTTAAAAGAAACCATGCCGCTTCTTAAAGGGGTCGATTGTGATCAACATCTATAGGGCGACGTTGCGGCGCAAGCAGGATGCGGGTGGCTAGCGGCCAAAGCATTGCTTCAATCAAAGCCTGGATCGCACCTGTTAAAGCCCACCAATAGAGTTCACCGCTGAGCAGCCAGTGCGCCAGCACAGGAAATAGCGATACCAATAAGAAGATGGGGAGTAGGTGCAGGGCTTGGGAAAGAACGGTCAGAGCCACAATGCGCCTGTGCCATGAGATAGCAAGGTAGGCGACCAGAGAGTAACTAAAGGCGTGCAATCCTAATAAATCGGAATTATGTACATCCATCATCAAGCCCAAAATGAAGGCCGTGATGACACTGACATAGCGATGCTGATGAATATTCCAAAAAACAATACACAGGATTAACCAATCTGGCACCCAACCGTAATTACCAATGGGTAATAGGTTTAATAGCAGCGCACAAAATAGGCTGAAATAAATAAAGACCGGATTTACCGGGCGCAGAATATAGCCGCTCTGGAAATCGATCATTGCATGCCTCGCGCGCGAGTTTGGCGTCTGCCCGGCGTATTGCTGAGCGGCGCACCAGAAGTGGATTTGTTATTCACAGTTGCCGCTTTGGCATCAAGTTGCGGATCGTACAACAGTGCAAGCGCTTGACGATAGCGATTTACTGCCGCAACGGGAACACAAAAGACGTTAGAAGAGTTCTTATCAACATTGCGCTCTATTTTGCTAATCACTGCTACTGCAAACCCTGGAGGGTAAACGCCATCGATCCCCGAGGTCAGCAAAATATCGCCAACTTCCAAATCACTGGCTACCGGTAAATAGCGAAGTTCCAGTGGGTTGCCGCGCCCTGCGCCGAATACGGCTGCACGAAGGCCGTTGCGGGCCACTTGGACTGGAACGGCAAAATCACGGTCCTCCAACAGGGAAACCTCAGCAGAGCGCTCATAGAGACGGACCACTTGGCCCAAAATCCCGGAATCATTGGCAATCGGGTTGCCAAGCTTTAGACCATCATTACTGCCGCGATTGATTACGATGCGTTGTGAAATTGGATTGGGTGGGTTAAACAGAATTTCTACCGGCAATGTTTTGAATGGAACCTGTTTTTGCAAAGTCATGAGCTCGCGCAGGTTTTGGTTTTCCACCATCAAAAATTCAGATTGATTTGCCAGCAAAGAAAGCTCTGCCTGACGTACTTTCATTACTTGATTTTCTTGATCAAGAGTCGATCTGGTTGTGAAATACTCAGACGTTGCTTCAAAGGCATTGCGCGGCGCCATCATGACATATTCAAGTGGGCGCAAAATCCAATTGATGTTGTTGCGAATGGGGTCGAGTGCTTTGAAACGAAAATCGATCAGCATCAGAGCGATGCTGATCGACAGACAGACAATCAGTTTAAGTAAGGCCGGAATGCCCTGTCTGAAAAGTGGTGGAGCGCTATGTTGCAATTCCCTGGTCGACGTGTAGGTCGCTTACTCGTGCGAGAACACTCCGCCTAACTTATCCATGCGCTCGAGTGCGATACCGCAACCACGAGCCACGCAAGTTAAGGGATCTTCTGCCACATGAATTGGCAAACCAGTTTCTTCAAGCAAGAGGCGATCGAGGTCGCGCAATAAGGCTCCCCCGCCAGTAAGCATCATGCCGCGTTCAGCAATATCGGACGCTAACTCAGGTGGGATCTGCTCGAGAGCTGCTTTTACCGCAGTCACGATTTGATTCAACGGATCAGTCAACGCTTCAAGAATTTCGTTGCTAGTAACGGTGAAGCTACGTGGAATACCTTCAGAAAGATTGCGACCCTTTACTTCCATCTCGCGCACTTCAGCGCCAGGGAAAGCTGAGCCAATCGTTTTTTTAATCAGCTCAGCAGTTTGTTCACCAATCAACATCCCGTAGTTACGACGAATGTAATTGGTAATCGCTTCATCAAACTTATCGCCACCAACACGAACAGAGCCTTTGTAAACCATGCCACCTAATGACATGACGCCAACTTCAGTTGTACCGCCGCCGATGTCGACAACCATCGAACCCGCAGCTTCTGAGACAGGCAAGCCAGAACCAATTGCAGCTGCCATTGGTTCTTCAATCAGAAATACTTGTGATGCACCAGCGCCTAATGCAGATTCGCGAATCGCACGACGTTCAACTTGGGTAGATCCGCAAGGAACGCAAATGATGATGCGTGGACTTGGCTTTAATAATTTGCTTTCATGCACAAGTTTGATAAATTGCTTGAGCATTTGTTCGGTGATGGTGAAGTCAGCGATAACGCCATCCTTCATTGGGCGAATGGCCTCAATATTCCCTGGAACACGACCCAACATCGCTTTTGCCTCTTTGCCGACGGCCAAAATGGTCTTTTTGCCGTTTGGCCCACCTTCTTGGCGAATTGCCACAACAGAAGGTTCATCGAGGACAATACCCCGCTCACGCATATAAATTAAGGTGTTAGCGGTTCCTAGGTCGATGGCTAGGTCATTGGAAAAGTAGCTGCGGAAAAAACCAAACATGATGTAGTGGGAAAATAGAAAGTGTTAATGAAAATATATAGGAATGATACTCTCGTCCCATGAAACTTGATGATGTCCAGCGCATTGCGCACCTATCTAGGCTTGAGTTAAACCAGGCAGAAGCCGAGGCAGTTTTGCCTCAATTGCAGGCCATTTTTTCCTTGGTTGAGGAAATGCAAGCCGTTGATACAAGTGGTCTTGAGCCTTTGGCTCACCCAATCCTCTTTTTGCGTGATTTGGCCCAACCCATGCGTGTTGACCAGGTTACTGAATCAGACCATCGTGCCGAAAACATGCAATCAGCCCCTGCTCAGCACGACGGCTATTTCTTGGTGCCAAAGGTGATCGAATGAGTTGGCACAACACCCCTATCGCTTTGATGGCAAAAGCACTGGCTGCAAAAGAGGTTTCCAGCAAGGAGTTAACCCAGTACTTTTTGGATCGTATTGAGGCTGGAATGCAGTGGAATGCATACCTTGATGTGAATGCTCACTTAAGCTTAGAGCAAGCAAATAAAGCAGACCAGCTTATTTCATCTGGAAAAGCTGGTAAGTTGACGGGTATCCCCGTTGCCCACAAAGATGTCTTTGTAACGCGTGGCTGGAAGTCCACTGCGGCTTCCAAAATCTTGGCTGGATATCAAAGTCCTTTTGATGCCACGGTGGTTGCCAATCTGGGAATCCCAGACGAAGGCAATCCCCATGGCGCTGGAATGGTTTGTTTGGGTAAAACCAATATGGACGAGTTCGCGATGGGCTCGTCTAATGAGAACTCTGCCTATGGCCCTGTTTTAAACCCATGGAATTCTGCCCACGTAGCTGGTGGTTCATCTGGCGGCTCGGCTGCAGCTGTTGCGGCTGGTTTGGCTCCAATTGCGACTGGCACAGATACGGGCGGCTCCATTCGTCAGCCAGCAGCATTTTGTGGATTAACCGGTATTAAGCCCAGTTATGGGCGCGTGTCGCGCTACGGCATGATTGCTTACGCTTCCTCGCTAGATCAAGCTGGGCCAATGGGCAAAACTGCAGAAGATTGCGCCTTGTTGCTGTCTGCAATGTCTTCGCATGATCCGCGTGACTCTACCTCCTTGGCTGATTCTGGTGAAGATTACGGTCGTTATCTCAATCAACATTGGAAGGAAGGTAATACCAATCCCGCAAAACCATTGGAAGGTTTGCGTGTTGGTTTGCCAAAAGAATTCTTTGCTGAAGGTTTGGCAAGCGATGTAGCGAAATCCGTTAATGAAGCAGCCAAGCTTTTAGAAAATTTAGGCGCTACATTGATTGATGTGAGTCTGCCAAAAACCAAGCTCTCTATTCCGGTGTATTACGTTTTAGCGCCGGCAGAAGCATCGAGTAATTTGAGTCGCTTTGATGGCGTGCGTTATGGGTTTCGTGCCAATGAGTATCGCGATCTCAATGATATGTATGCCAAGTCACGTACCGAAGGTTTTGGTGCCGAAGTTAAACGCCGCATCATGATTGGAACGTATGTTCTTTGTCATGGTTACTATGATGCTTATTACCTGCAGGCACAAAAAATTCGTCGCATTATTGCGGCAGACTTTCAGGCTGCATTCAATCAGTGCGATGTCATCCTGGGGCCTGTAGCCCCTGATGTGGCTTGGCGTTTGGGCGAGAAATCTAAAGATCCCGTGCAAATGTATCTAGAAGATATTTATACGCTTTCTACAAACTTGGCAGGTTTACCGGCGATGAGTGTCCCATGTGGATTTAATGGAAATAGTTTGCCTATTGGCATGCAACTCATTGGCAATTATTTTTCTGAAGCACGCTTGTTGCAAGTGGCGCATCAATATCAGCAAGCCAGCGATTGGCATTTGCGTCCAGCAAGCGAGGTGGCATGATGCAATGGGAAGTCGTCATTGGTCTAGAGACCCACGCTCAGCTACAAACTCAATCCAAGATTTTTAGCGGTGCAAGTACACGCTTTGGTGCAGCCCCAAACACGCAAGCATGCGCAGTGGATTTAGCGCTACCTGGTGTTTTGCCGGTGCTTAATCGTCAGGCTGTTGAACATGCGATTCGTTTTGGTTTGGCAGTGAATGCGAAGATTTCGCCAGCAAGTATCTTTGCCCGCAAAAATTATTTTTATCCTGATCTACCTAAGGGCTATCAAATCAGTCAGATGGAGATCCCGGTGGTTGTTGGGGGTCATCTGGAGATCTTGGTCGGGGATGAAATAAAAGTAGTTGAATTGACTCGCGCCCATATGGAGGAGGATGCTGGTAAATCCGTCCATGAAGAGGGCTTTACAGGTCCTCATGGCGAACCTTCTAGCGGGATTGATCTGAACCGCGCAGGTACACCACTCCTCGAGATCGTGACTGAGCCAGTCATGCGCAGCGCTGCTGAAGCCGTTGCTTATGCCAAGGCTTTGCATGGCTTGGTGGTATGGCTTGGGGTTTGTGACGGCAATATGCAAGAAGGCTCTTTCCGTTGTGATGCGAACGTCTCTGTGCGTCCCAAAGGCCAGACTGAATTTGGTACCCGTTGCGAAATTAAAAACTTGAACTCCTTCCGCTTTTTGGAAGAAGCCATTCAATATGAAGTGCGTCGCCAAATCGAGCTGATTGAAGATGGCGGTACCGTTGTTCAAGAAACCCGACTTTACGATCCTGATCGTGGTGAAACCCGCAGTATGCGCAGTAAAGAAGATGCTAACGACTATCGCTACTTCCCCGATCCTGACTTATTGCCCGTTGTGATTGATGATGCATGGATTGCAGATGTTCGCAGCAAGATGCCTGCATTGCCTGCGCAATTACGTGAGCAGTGGCAAACCGAGTTTGGTTTAAGTGCTTACGATGCGCAGTTGCTCACGCAAGATCGTGATACCGCAAAAGTATTTGAAGAGCTATTAGTAATCGTAGGTAAGCCATTGGCAAAAGCCGCGGCCAATTTAATTGCTGGTGAATTTGCTTCCTCTTTAAATCGTGCAGGTATTGCTACTGCTGACGCGCCATTAAAAGCGGAGCATTTAGCGCCATTACTAACGCGTGTAGCTGACAGCACAATTTCTAACAAGATCGCTAAAGATATCTTTGCCATTCTTTGGGAAGAGGCTATCGCAGGTAAAGCTATCAGTACCGTTGATCAAGTCATTGAAGCCAAAGGGCTGAAACAAATTAGTGATAGTGGTGCTATTGAGGCCATCATCGATCAGGTATTGGCGGCCAACCAGAAATCGGTTGAAGAGTTCCGCTCGGGCAAAGAGAAGGCGTTTAACGCTCTCGTTGGCCAGATCATGAAAGCCTCGCAAGGCAAGGCAAACCCTGGTCAGGTAAACGAACTCTTGCGTAAAAAGCTTGGTTAATCAAAGAACATATTTAGAAAGAAATACATGAGCGCAATCGATCCAAAGCAAGCCGAACAAGAAGAATTGGTTGCAGAGTGGTTACGTGTAACCCCAGGCTTCTTTGAGCGTTACGCTGATCTCTTTAATGAGATTCGGATTAAGCATCCACATGAGGATCGTGCGATCTCTTTGCAAGAGCGTCAGATGACGGTATTGCGTACACAAAATCAAGAGCTCAATCGTCGCTTAAGTGAGATGTTGCACTTTGGAAGTCGTAATGACAAAACCCAACAAAGTTTGGTTGCTTGGTTATTGCGTTTGATGAAGGCCAACAATAAATCTGATGTGGAGTCTGCAATTACCTTAGGTCTAGCCGAAGTATTCGAAGTGGAGTCTGCACAATTACTGTCGCCTAACTCTGCTTTTAGCCCTTGGATAGATACCCCGTTATGCGGCTCTGCTAAGGAGTTGGCAGCAGCTAGCGTAGATTTGTTAGCAAGCCAGACAAGCATTAATCCTGAATGGCAAAGCATGGTGGCCATTGGGTTGCCATTAGGCAAAAGTATTGGTGCCACTCAATCGCCCGCGGTGTTGCTGTTAGCCAGTAAGGATGAATCCCGCTTTACGGCGGATATGGGCGCTTTCTATTTGCGTCAAATTGCCGAATTAACTGCTGCAGCTTTGGATCGCATCCAGGCTTATGAAATTAAAGTCGACTGAACTACATCCTCTCATGCAAGAGTATTTGTATGAGTTACATGTGTTGCGTCAACTTTCGCCGCATACGCTTAAAGCGTACGGCATGGACCTGAGTGACCTGCAAAACTTTGCTCTTGAAGACAGTATTGAGTTGTTAAGAGTGAGTAACGGCCATGTACGTCGTTGGGCCGGCCGCTTACATTCCAAAGGTAAATCTTCAAGAAGTATTGCGAGAGCCCTTTCAGCATGGCGAGGATGGTATGACTGGCTTACTGAAAAAGATACCAGGCGCGATGCCCGTGCCGGCAAGGTAACCAGCAATTTAATTGCCAATCCGGTTGACGACGTCAAGGCGCCCAAGCGTCTGAAGTCTTTACCCAAGGCATTATCCGTCGAGCAGGCGCTTTCCTTGGTAAACCAAGCACTCAAAGAGGCCGAAGAAAAAAAGGATTTGGAATCCATCCGCGATGCTGCCATTATTGATTTGCTATATTCCTCTGGCTTGCGCCTTTCAGAGCTCTTGGGGATTGATGTCATGCAAAGCAAAGATCGCCAACAGGAATCTGCTGGCTGGTTCGATTGGGATGCTGCTGAAGTAACGGTTTTAGGTAAGGGCGGCAAACGACGCTCTGTTCCAGTTGGAGCCCCTGCCATGAAATCACTTGCTGCGTGGCGAGAGCTGCGCGATGCTGGAACTTATCCAGAAGAATCCATCGCCTTGTTTTTGTCGGCAAGAGGTAAGCGCTTATCGCCGCGTACGGTGCAAGCAAGATTGCGTACTTTAGCTATGCGTGCTGGTTTACCCACCCATGTGCACCCTCATATGATGCGCCATAGCTTTGCAAGCCACGTGCTGCAATCCTCACAAGATTTAAGAGCGGTGCAGGAGATGCTGGGGCACGCCAGCATTGCTAGTACCCAGATTTATACGTCTTTAGATTTTCAGCACCTAGCTCAGGCATACGATAAAGCGCATCCCCGCGCAAAGGCTGGCAAAGGCTGAGGAACTCGGTAAGATAGAAGGTTTCCCGCTTTGGGAATTGTTGGCTTTTAGATTTTGATTGGATCATCCATGGCATTAATTCCAGTAACGATTTTGACGGGCTTCTTGGGAAGCGGCAAAACTACTTTGCTTAAACACATCCTGACTGAAGAGCATGGCAAAAAAATTGCCGTCATTGAGAATGAGTTCGGTGAAGAGAATATTGATAACGACATCTTGGTGCAAGATAACCAAGAGAACATTGTGCAAATGAGCAATGGCTGCATTTGCTGCACCATTCGTGGCGATCTCGTGGATGCTTTAAATGAGCTTTGGGAGCAGCGTAAAGATAAGAAGATTAGCTTTGATCGCGTTGTCATTGAAACTACAGGTGTTGCTAATCCTGGCCCCGTCGCTCAGACATTCTTTATGGATGATGATGTAGCAGATCATTATGTTTTAGATGCTGTAGTGACTCTGGTGGATGCCAAGCACGGTCAGCAACAACTCAATGAGCACGAAGAGGCTCAGCGCCAAGTTGGCTTTGCCGACCAAATCTTTATTACTAAGACCGATTTAGTGACGCCTGCTGATGTAGATGCCTTACGCAATCGCTTAATGCATATGAATCCAAGGGCGCCTATTACAGGCATTTCTAAGGGTGTGGTGCCCTTGAATGCTGTCTTAGACCTCAAGGGCTTCAATCTCAATGCCAAGCTGGATATTGACCCTCATTTCTTGGAGCAGGACGACCATGACCATGCGGATTGTGGTCACGACCATAGTCACGATCATGATCATAGTACCTGTGGCCATGATCATAGTCACGACCACCAGCACCAACACCATGGCCATGCTGGCCATACTGATCGTATCCAATCCTTTGTTTTTCGTAGTGATAAACCCTTTAATCACAAAAAGTTGGAAGACTTCCTGGGGGGCATTTTGGAGGTCTTTGGAGAGAAGATGTTGCGCTATAAAGGCGTGCTCTACGTGAAGGGAAGCAGCCGAAAAGTAGTGTTCCAGGGCGTTCACCAGATGATGGGCAGTGATTTAGCTGGCCCATGGGGCACAGAACCCAAGCAAACCCGTATGGTCTTCATAGGCATCGATTTGCCCAAGGACACCCTATTGGCAGGGCTTGAGGGCTGTTTGGCCTAGCAAGATTCGGGTACAATCCGCCGCCACGGCCCATATTGATGAATATTAATAAAAGGGCCGTAAAAGTTTGGCAGAATGAGGCAATAATGCTTCAAACCAGGAAAGAATGAAATGACGGTAAAAACAGCAACAAAACCAGCAACCGCTGCAAAAGCTAGTAGCAAGGCTGCAAGCGCTAAGGTTGCAAAAGGTGCTCCATTAACTGAGGCAGAGTTGCTCAAGATGTCCGACAAGGACTACATGAGTGCTGCGCAGTTAGATTTTTTCCGTCAAAAACTGCTCACTCTTAAAAACGACATTTTAAAGAATGCCTCTGAGACAACAGAGCATCTGCGTGAAAATATTTTGGTTCCTGATCCTGCCGATCGTGCAACGATTGAAGAGGAGCACGCATTGGAATTGCGCACGCGTGACCGTGAGCGCAAGCTGCTCAAAAAAGTAGAACAAGCATTGGCGCGCATTGAATCTGGCGACTATGGATGGTGCGAAGAAACTGGTGAGCCAATCGGCTTGAACCGTTTAATTGCAAGGCCTACAGCCAATTTATCTCTTGAGGCTCAAGAGCGTCGTGAACTCCGTCAAAAATTATTTGGCGAATAAATTTTAAGTAGCGATGACTAAGCATTTACCAACTATTAGTGATATCTCTCCTTTATTAAAGGCGGAGATTCTTGCTGAGGCTTTGCCTTATATCCGCGCGTATCACGGCAAGACTATTGTGATTAAGTACGGCGGAAACGCGATGGTGGAAGAGCGCCTCAAAGAAAGTTTTGCGCGCGACGTTATCTTGTTAAAACTGGTCGGCATGAACCCAGTAGTGGTTCATGGCGGAGGCCCACAAATTGATGAGGCCTTAAAGAAGATTGGTAAGACCGGCACTTTTATTCAAGGTATGCGCGTAACCGATGAAGAAACCATGGAAGTAGTGGAGTGGGTTCTAGGTGGCGAGGTGCAGCAGGATATTGTGATGTTGATCAACCACTTTGGTGGCCAGGCTGTTGGCTTGACAGGTAAAGACGGCGGCTTGATTCATGCTAAAAAAATGATGATTCCGAGTGACACGGAGCCAGGCAAAAAAATAGATATCGGTTTTGTTGGTGAAATTGAAGCAATTAATCCTGCTGTTGTTAAGGCTCTGCAAGATGACGCGTTTATTCCGGTGATTTCTCCTATTGGCTTTAGTGCAGAAGGCCAGGCTTACAACATTAACGCTGACTTGGTGGCTGGCAAGATGGCTGAAATTCTTCACGCAGAGAAGTTGGTCATGATGACTAACATTCCGGGCGTGATGGATAAAGACGGTAAGTTACTGACAGATTTAACTGCGCGAGAAATTGATGCACTCTTTGCTGATGGCACTATTTCTGGTGGCATGTTGCCGAAGATTTCTTCTGCATTAGATGCGGCTAAGAGCGGCGTGAATTCAGTGCACATCATTGATGGCCGCATTGAGCATTCTTTATTGTTAGAAATTCTGACCGAGCAAGCGTTTGGTACGATGATCCGCTCTAGATAAGTAGATAAACATGCGCGAGTCCTTAGAGCCAGCAAACATCAACGACAGAAACGCTGACGCTGGTGTAGCTCGTAAGCGCCCTCGCCCAGGCGAACGCCGCTTACAGATTCTGCAAGTGCTTGCTGAGATGTTACAAAACCCGAAGGGTGAGCGTGTCACTACGGCGGCTTTAGCAGCCAAGATTGAAGTATCAGAAGCGGCTCTATATCGTCACTTCGCCAGCAAGGCGCAAATGTTCGAGGGCCTAATTTCTTTTATTGAGCAAACTGTTTTTGGATTGATTAATCAAATTAATCAAAAAGAAGAATCCGGCCTTGCTCAGGCGCGCGGTATCTTGCAAATGCTTTTATTCTTTGCTGAAAAGAATCCTGGCATGACTCGTGTTTTATTGGGTGATGCTTTATTGCAAGAAGATGATCGTCTTCAAGAGCGCATTACTCAAGTGCTCGATCGTGTCGAGGCATCTCTTAAGCAAGCTTTACGTATCGCCCAAACCCAAGGTGGCAATTGGGCGCAGCTGGGTCAGGAAGAGGTCAGCATCCGTGCGGCCATGTTGATGAGTTTTATTTTGGGTCGTTGGCATCGCTTTGCCCGTAGCGGATTTAAGAAACTGCCAACTGAAGCCTCTGATGTTAGTCTGCGCCTTCTCCTGTCAGAATGAGCGAGCTACACCTCTCTAGAAATACTATTCATTTTGCCGAGCCCCTGCCTTTGCAGAGTGGCGCCATCTTGTCTGGCTATGATTTGGTAATTGAAACTTATGGCAAGCTCAACGCCGATAAAAGTAATGCCGTTCTCGTTTGTCATGCGCTCAATGCATCTCACCACGTAGCGGGACCAAGTCCAGATAATCCAGAAGATATTGGTTGGTGGGACAACATGATTGGCCCGGGCAAGCCAGTGGATACCAATCATTTTTTTGTCATAGGCGTTAATAATTTAGGTTCTTGTTTTGGTTCTACTGGGCCAATGAGCATCAATCCTGCTACCGGCAAGCCATATGGCGCAGATTTTCCGGTGGTCACGGTTGAGGATTGGGTGAATACTCAGGCCCGCCTGGCTGATAAATTGGGTATTCGTAAGTTTGCTGCAGTGATGGGCGGAAGCTTGGGCGGCATGCAGGCTATGGCTTGGGCCATTCAGTTTCCTAAGCGCATAGATCACTGCGTGGTGGTGGCATCTACCCCAAGGCTGAGCGCACAAAACATTGCTTTCAATGAAGTGGCGCGTAATGCCATTCTATCTGACCCTGATTTTCATGGTGGTAACTATTACGAGCATGGCGTTGTACCAAAACGCGGTTTACGTTTGGCGCGCATGGTTGGTCACATCACCTATTTGTCTGATGATGACATGGCAGAAAAATTTGGACGAGAATTGCAGCGCCCTAATGGCGAGTCAAATGACTACCGCTTCAGCTTTGATGTTGAGTTTGAGGTTGAAAGTTACTTACGCCATCAAGGTGATAAGTTTTCAACCTACTTTGACGCCAATACTTATTTATTGATTACGCGCGCACTAGATTATTTTGATCCTGCACGTCGTTACGATGGCAGTCTGAATCGCGCCCTAGCGGAAGTACAAGCCAAGTTTTTGGTTGTCAGCTTTTCAACCGACTGGCGCTTCCCACCGGATCGTAGTCGCGAGATTGTGCAATCTTTGCTGAGCAATAAGAGTGAAGTGACCTATGCTGAGATCGATGCGCCACATGGGCATGATGCTTTCCTGTTGGATGACGAGCGTTATCACAACCTGGTCCGCGCTTACTTTAAGCAAATGCGTGAGGTTCAAGCATGAGCAATTTTAATAAGCGTGCCGACTTTGCTGCCATAGCTAATTGGATTGCACCCAATACTCAAGTCTTGGATCTCGGTTGTGGCGATGGTAGTTTCTTGGAGTTTTTACAGAAACAAAAACCGGTTCACGCTTATGGCGTTGAGATTGATGATTCACGCGTACTCTCTTGCGTGCAAAAGGGTTTGAATGTCATTCAGCAGGATTTAGAGGGCGGCTTAGCGCTCTTTGAAGATGGTAGTTTTGACACAGTTGTGCTGTCACAAACTCTGCAAACTATTCATCAAACTGAAAAGATTTTGCGTGAGGTAGTGCGGGTAGGTAAGGAGTCGGTGATCTCCTTCCCAAACTTCGGACATTGGTCTCATCGATTGGCTGTTGGTCTTGGCCGCATGCCAGTTTCTAAGAGCTTGCCTTACCAGTGGTACAACACGCCTAACGTACGCGTACTCACGGTTGCTGACTTTGAGAAGTTAGCCTCAAGCCTTGGCCTGAAGGTAATCGATCAATGCATCTTGCATGAGGGTCGCCAGGTGACTTTGATGCCAAATTTATTTGGTAGCCTCGCTTTATTCCGCATTCGTCGTGCCTAACAAGCAACTCCATGTAGTGAAGTCCTGGCTTCAAGACTTTCGGGTTTATCTCGAATGGCCTTGTTTGCGCATGTTGTTCTTGGGCTTCTCCGCAGGACTTCCTCTATTACTTATTCTAGGAACACTGAGCTTTTGGCTGCGTGAAGCCGGCATTGATCGCAGCACCATTGGTTACTTAACTTGGGTTGGTTTGATCTATGCTTTTAAGTGGGTTTGGGCTCCGCTTGTGGATCGCCTACAAATCCCACTCTTAACTCAATTATTTGGTCGCCGTCGCAGCTGGTTACTCTTTGCGCAAGCACTCATTATTTTGGGCCTAGTCGGTATGTCGACTTTAGATCCCAAGCTGGCACTCAATTCCATTGTTTGGTGTGCGCTCTTGGTGGCTTTTGGATCTGCCACTCAAGATATCGCATTAGATGCTTTTCGTATCGAGTCAGCTAATAGTGACCATCAAGCAGCCCTTGCTGCTACTTATCAAACTGGATATCGTCTTGCCCTAATTTGGGCTGGCGCCGGCGTGCTTTGGCTTGCTGCTCGGGCTGAAACAGGCAGCGGCTACGACGCCAGCGCATGGCAGTTTGCTTATCTTTGTATGGCAGCTTCTATCGGGGTGGGAGTGATTACAACGCTCTTGAGTAAAGAGCCAGCAAGATACGAATTAGCCAAAGTACGCACTGCTAAGGCCTGGCTTTATCAAACCTTGGTTGAGCCATTTGCAGAATTTATTACGCGCTATCGCTGGCATGCCATTTTGATTTTGTCTTTAATTGCCATCTACCGTATTAGTGATGTCGTGATGGGCATCATGGCCAATCCGTTTTATGTTGATATGGGTTACACCAAAGATGAAGTTGCAGCCGTCAGTAAAGTATTCGGTGTGGTGATGACCTTGGTCGGCGCTTTTGTAGGCGGTGTGCTCACATTGCGTTTTGGCGTGCTGCGAATTCTATTTGTGGGTGCAGTTCTCTCGGCGGTCAGCAATGTATTGTTTGCTTGGCTGGCCACTCAAGGACATGATTTACATGGTTTGATTTGGGTCATCTCTGCAGATAATTTAAGTTCTGGTATCGCTAGTGCAGCCTTTATAGCTTTCTTGTCATCACTTACTAATATCCGTTACTCAGCTACCCAGTACGCCCTGTTTAGTTCGATGATGCTGCTCTTGCCCAAATGGTTGGCGGGCTTCTCCGGAGTGTTTGTTGATAACTTTGGGTACCAAGCATTCTTCTACGGCACTGCCATTATTGGCGCCCCAGTCCTACTTCTTATTTGGGCAACGATTCATTTCAAGATCGTGCAGACCAAAAAAGAGGGGGAGTAAAAGCGGAGTAATGGGGAAAGTAAATTCTCCCCGTTACTTGTTAAATCTTCCAGTCGTAATCCACGGTAAGTGGTGCATGGTCTGAGAATTTCTCGTCCTTGTACACCGCAGTTTTCTTGGCTGTAGCAGCAATACCAGGGGTGGTGATGTGATAGTCAATTCGCCAGCCAACATTCTTAGCATAGGCTTGGCCTCGATTACTCCACCAGGTGTAGCAAGTTTCTGTTGCCTCTGGTTCAAGATGTCGATAGACGTCTACGTAACCTACTTTGCTAAAGAGATTGGTAAGCCACGCGCGCTCCTCAGGTAAGAAGCCAGAATTTTTGAGATTCCCTTTCCAGTTCTTCAGGTCAATTTCTTGATGGGCAATATTGACATCGCCGCATAGGACGATTTCGCGACCAGATTTTTTTAGGGAAACGAGATGTGGCAGAAAGCTGTCGAGGTAGCGATATTTAGCTTCTTGACGCTCCTCAGAGCTTGAGCCTGAGGGCATATAAACAGAGATCACTGATAAACCTTTAAAACGGGCTTCAACATAGCGCCCTTCAGCATCAAACTCTTCATTGCCATAGCCGTACAAGACCTCATCTGGCTTATGGGGCGTATAAATACCGCAACCGCTGTAGCCCTTTTTCTCCGCATGATGGAAGTAGCCATGCATGCCGTCGGGATTCAGAATGGCGTCCTCTAGATCATCGCGCTGAGCCTTAAGCTCCTGCATACAAATGAAATCAGCCTTTTGCTTCACAGCCCATGGCAGAAAGCCTTTTTTGACTGCGGAACGGATACCGTTGAGGTTCGCGGAAATGATGCGTAACATGTAGGCCTATGAGCTCAAATAATTCAAATCAAGATAACTTTATTCGTTTTGCCTTAGAGGCAAAGGTTTTGTCCTTCGGGGAGTTTAAAACCAAAGCGGGAAGACTCTCACCTTATTTCTTTAACGCTGGTGAATTTAATGATGGAGCTCGTCTAAGCGCATTGGGTCGTTATTACGCCAAAGCTTTGCAAGAATCGGGTATTCAGTTCGATATGCTTTATGGACCGGCATATAAGGGAATCACACTTGCAGCGGCAACAGCCATTGCACTGGCAGATGATGGGATTAACGTTCCATATGCTTACAACCGCAAAGAAGCTAAAGATCATGGGGAAGGTGGCATGCTGGTTGGTGCGCCTGTAAAAGGCAAAGTGGTCATCATTGATGATGTGATTTCTGCTGGCACTTCAGTTAGGGAATCCGTAGATCTCATTCGCAAAGCGGGAGGACAGCCTGCAGCGGTATTGATCGCTTTGGATCGTATGGAGCGCTCAGGTAATGCTGTTGAAATTGGAGACAAGTCTGCAGTACAGGCCGTAGAACAAGAGTTTGGTTTGCCAGTTGTCGCGATTGCTAACTTAGCCGGCTTAATGTCTTTCCTAACCTCTTCTAGTGATGCTCAGCTTACTCATTACTTGCCTGCAGTAAAAGCCTATCGCGATCTATATGGAATCTAAAAGCAGCTACTTTTAGATTGTTGTTTCACCTTCAAAGACAGTAACGGCAGGCCCGGTCATGATGACGGGCTGAGCAACACCATCAATTACCCCGCCCCAAGCAATCTGCAAATCTCCACCGCGGGTATGTACTTTTACTGGCGAGTCTAGCAAGCCTCTGCGAATCCCTGAAACCACGGCTGCACAAGCGCCGGTACCGCAGGCCAAGGTTTCTCCAGCGCCCCGTTCAAAGACGCGAAGTTTGATTTCATTGCGATTAAGCGCCTGCAGGTAACCCACATTTACTTTTTTAGGAAACGCAGCAAACTTTTCAATTTCAGGACCCTCTTCTAAAACGGGTGCGCTATCGACATCACCAACTACTTGGACGGCATGTGGATTCCCCATTGAGAGGACGCCCACCAAACTATCGTGAGTAGCTGGGTAATTCAAAGGGAGTGCATAGAGGGTTTCTTGAAATTCTTGAACGCTTGCCAAACCAGTCGCATTAAATGGAATATGGCTGTGTTCAAAAATTGGCGCACCCATATCCACCTCCACCTGGCCATCCGGATGGGAGTTGAGAGTCAGAACGGTGTGTGCCACTTCGACGCGCAAAGGATTCTTGTTAGATAGGCCCTGGTCTTGCACAAATCGTACAAAGCAGCGCGAGCCATTACCGCATTGTTCAACTTCACCGCCATCCGAATTAAAAATGCGGTACCGAAAATCAGCATCAGGGCGCATGGCTTTTTCAACTAGGAGAATTTGATCGGCGCCAATGCCAAATTGACGATGGGCTAAGGCTTGCCATTGCTCCTTGGAGATACCGCTTAAGTCTTGGTCGATACCATTGAGCACAATGAAATCATTGCCGGCACCATGCATTTTGGTGAAGCGAAGCTTGCGTACTGGATTGTTGGTATTGGTGCTCAAAATAATTCCGTTTAATCGTAAAGACTCGGTTCGCCTTCGGGCCTATGTTTAAAACGCTTATGAACCCAATAGTACTCTGCTGGTCTTTCTTGAACAAGTTCCTCGATATATTGATTTAGGCGAGCAGTATCTTTTTCAACATCATCGCTAGGGAAGTTTGGCAATGGCTCACTAATATGGCAGGTATAGCCTTTACGGTCTTTGTTTAAGGTAGTTGTCATCAAACATACCTCAGCGCCACTGAGTCTTGCCAGGCGCGAGACTGAGGTAATGGTGTTGGTCTGTATGCCAAAGAAAGGGACAAAGACAGAGTCACGTGGACCCAAGTCAATATCAGGGGCAATGAAAATAAAGTTACCCGTTTGAATTTCACGAATCAGGTCACGTAAGCGGCTCTGTCGCTCAATGGACTTCCCACCAAAGCGATTTCTCCACTCAATCATTTTTTGATTGAAGAAAGGATTCTTCATGTTTTGATAAAGGCCTGCACCACGGGGCCAGTCGTGTTGATTGGCCAATACTGAAAGCGCCATAAAGCCGCCTTCAAGCCCAACAAAGTGTGGATTAATCAGTAGGCGTGGCTTGCGATCTCCCAAAGTAATCGCTGATTCAATGGTGACGATATCGGTAATTTGTTTGCCACTACCCAGCCAGATACGACTTCTCTCTAATACGCTGCGGCCAAATAATTTCCAATGCTCAATCGCCAGATCATCAAGTTCTTTTTCACTGAGAGTGGGAAAGCACAAACGTAAATTAGTCTTGACTACGTGGGTGCGGCTGTTTGGAATATGGGCGGCAAGCCAGCCCAGGCCGTAGCCCACATGGATGGTGATCGTATAAGGCAGAAAGGCAAAGAGACGCAAAAGACTGAGCGCCAAGAAATTGAAGAGGTTTTGTAACCAGGTCATTTCAAAAATGATAACGAATTTATTTAATTTCTTGGAGGAAATTCTGCACCGGCGGGATGCTTATAGCGGTTGTATGACCAAATAAATTGTTCTGGCGCAACCAGAACTGCATTTTCAATTGCAACGTTGAGTTCTGCGGCGGCAAGATTGGCATCTTCAGATAAAGGCGCAAGACGAGTAGCCTGCATGAGCCATCCTTGGCCAATACCTTTGCGCTTAGCGGTAAACATGACTACTGGCGTGTTATTCCTATTGGCTAGGCGCGCCGGTAATGGCGTTGTGTATGCAGGACGTCCAAAGAATGGGACCCAAACACCTTCGCCACCACTAGGCACTTGATCTGGAAGAATGCCAATCGCTTCGCCTCGGGTGAGCGCTCTAGTCATTTGGCGCACGCCATTGAGGTTGGTCGGCACGAAATGCATATTCGGATAGGCGCGACCTTCTTCTACTACTTCATTGAGCCATTCTTGGCGTGAAGGTCGATAGAGAATCGTTGCTGGGAAATGCTGTGCGAGAACACGTGGAATGATCTCAAAGCCACCAAGGTGAGGAGTCAGCATCACTAAGCCGTGCCCTTCGCCGATCGCCGCCTCAACCACATCCCAGTTTTGCACTTCCACTAATTTCAGTGCTTTTGCAGGGTTGCGCCAAATCCACAAGCTATCTGAAAACAGCATTCCAGAGGCCCTTACTGCATCCCAAAGCTTGAATGGCAGGCCCCGTGCGTCAACTACTGCTTCGTATTGGGGTTTAAAGAGTGAGCGATATTGCTTGGAGCCAAGGTAAGCCAGCATGCCTAAAAAGGCCCCAATCACTTGCACTAGCGCAAGAGGAAGCACGGCAATCGCATTAAGGCAGAGCTTGAGAAGGAGTGTTCGCACCCCCTAATGATATTCAATGCCGCTCTCAGTGTGTGGATTTCAGCATGCCTTGCTGAATTAGGCATTTTTCGGATAGAATCCATCCATCGCTGAGTTAAGGCAACTTGCAGGGCGATTCATAAATTCTGCTAAAGCGTCGCCGTTGTAGTTCCTGGCACGTCGAGTTGTCCCAATGATCGTGTTAATTATTAAAGGAATATGCAATGGCAAATGATTACTTCTTTACCTCAGAATCCGTTTCTGAAGGTCACCCCGATAAAGTAGCAGACCAAATCTCTGATTCGATTCTTGATGCCATCTTGGCTCAAGATCCTACTGCACGTGTTGCAGCAGAAACTTTGTGTAACACCGGTTTAGTCGTTTTGGCTGGTGAAATCACTACAAACGCCAACGTTGACTACATCCAAGTTGCTCGCAATACTTTGCGTGAAATTGGTTACGACAACACTGACTACGGTATCGACTACAAAGGTTGTGCAGTATTGGTTGCTTACGACAAGCAAAGCCCTGATATCGCTCAAGGTGTTGATAAAGCCCATGATGACGGCTTGGATCAAGGCGCTGGTGACCAAGGCCTCATGTTTGGTTACGCTTGTGATGAAACTGCAGAGCTCATGCCTTTGCCAATTCACTTGTCACACCGCTTGGTTGAGCGTCAATCACAGTTGCGTCGCGATGGCCGTTTGAACTGGTTGCGCCCGGATGCAAAGTCACAAGTGACCTTGCGCTATGTGGATGGCAAGCCGGATTCTATTGATACTGTTGTGTTGTCTACTCAACACGATGAAGAAATTTCTCTCGAAAAATTACGTGAAGCAGTCATTGAAGAAATCATCAAACCAGTATTGCCTAAGCATTTGATCAAAGGCGCTATTAATTTCTTGGTAAACCCAACTGGACGTTTTGTTATCGGCGGCCCACAGGGCGATTGTGGTTTAACTGGTCGCAAAATTATTGTGGACACCTACGGTGGTGCAGCTCCTCACGGCGGCGGCGCTTTCTCTGGTAAAGATCCATCTAAGGTTGACCGTTCTGCTGCATACGCTGGACGTTATGTTGCGAAGAACGTAGTTGCTGCTGGTTTGGCAAGCAAGTGCTTGATTCAGATCTCCTATGCGATTGGTGTTGCTAAACCAACCTCAGTCATGGTGAGCACTTTTGGTACTGGCAAGATTTCGGATGAGAAGATTGCTCAATTGGTTTCTGAGCACTTTGACTTGCGTCCAAAAGGTATCGTGAAGATGCTTAACCTCTTGCGCCCAATTTATAAAAAGACTGCTGCTTATGGCCACTTTGGTCGTGAAGAGCCAGAATTTACTTGGGAGCAAACAGATAAAGCGGCTGCATTACGTGCGGCAGCAGGTTTGTAAGTAGGAAATACGCAGTTTGTAGGTGTATTGAGGCGAAATATGCCGTAATTGTTTACAATTACGGCATACCTTCAAGGAGCGTTGCAAGGAATGCTGAGACCCAGCACTTCCCCAGGCTTGAAGGGAGTGGGCTCTAAGGTAACCCCCGGAGTTTGCTAATTGCAACCGCGCTCGCTAACCCATGATTCAATGGCTAGCGAGTTTTTACTCCAGCATTGGATCGTATTTAGCTGGAGCATTAATGAATACCGTTTCTGATTTAAATAACTTTGTAGCAACTCGTTGCGCAATCGCTGATATCTCTTTGGCTGACTTTGGTCGCAAAGAAATCGCCATTGCTGAAACCGAGATGCCAGGCTTAATCGCCATTCGTGATGAATTTGCTGCTCAACAGCCATTGCGTGGCGCACGCATTACTGGTTCATTGCACATGACCATTCAAACTGCAGTATTGATCGAGACGCTAGAGGCACTCGGTGCTGAAGTTCAATGGGCATCTTGCAATATTTTCTCTACACAAGACCATGCTGCTGCAGCCATTGCTGCTAACGGCACGCCAGTATTTGCTATTAAAGGCGAAACCCTTGAGCAGTATTGGGACTTTACTCACCGCATTTTTGAGTGGGCTGATGGCGGCTACACCAATATGATTTTGGATGATGGTGGCGATGCTACTTTGTTGTTGCACCTTGGAGCGCGCGCTGAGAAAGATCAAGCTTGCTTGAACAATCCAACTAGCGAAGAAGAAACTATTTTGTTTGCTGCTATCAAGAAAAAATTGGCACAAGATCCAACTTGGTACTCAACACGCTTAGAAAAAGTTAAGGGTGTTACAGAAGAAACGACTACTGGCGTACATCGCCTGTATCAAATGTTTGCTAAGGGCGATTTGAAATTCCCGGCAATCAACGTAAACGACTCTGTTACTAAGAGCAAGTTCGATAATCTCTATGGTTGCCGTGAGTCTTTGGTGGATGCGATCAAGCGTGCTACGGACGTGATGGTGGCTGGTAAGGTTGCCGTGGTTTGTGGTTATGGCGATGTGGGTAAGGGTTCAGCTCAAGCATTGCGCGCCTTATCAGCTCAGGTTTGGGTAACTGAAGTAGATCCAATTTGTGCATTGCAGGCTGCAATGGAAGGCTACCGTGTTGTGACGATGGATTACGCTGCTGATAAAGCGGACATCTTTGTTTCTGCAACAGGCAACTACCATGTGATTACACATGACCACATGGCCAAGATGAAGAATCAAGCCATCGTATGTAACATTGGCCACTTTGATAATGAGATTGATGTTGCTGGTATTGAGAAATACAAGTGGGAAGAAATCAAGCCACAAGTTGACCATGTGATTTTCCCAGCTGCCAATGGCAAGCCTGAAAAGCGCATCATTATTTTGGCTAAAGGTCGTTTGGTTAACCTGGGTTGCGGCACAGGACATCCTTCATATGTCATGAGCTCTTCATTTGCAAACCAAGTGATTGCGCAGATCGAATTGTGGAATGCAGTAGGTACAGATAAATACCCAGTCGGCGTTTACACATTGCCTAAGCATTTGGATGAGAAGGTTGCACGCTTACAGCTCAAGACTCTCAATGCAGAGTTAACTGTGTTGTCAGATCAGCAAGCTTCTTACATTGGCGTAACGAAGGAAGGCCCATACAAGGCTGACCATTACCGTTATTAATCCAGTCACATAGAAACCTAGGCCCAAAATCATGGAATTAAGCGTTGAATTCTTTCCTCCAAAAACACCTGAAGGTGAGACTAAGTTGCATCTTGTGCGTGAGCGTTTTAGTGAAACACTCAAGCCAGCGTTTTATTCCGTGACCTTTGGCGCCGGCGGCTCTACTCAGTCCGGTACTTTAAAAGTGGTGAGTGACATTCACGCTGCTGGTGCGGCTGTTGCTCCTCACTTGTCTTGTGTTGGTAGCTCACGTGAAAGCGTGCGCGAGATGCTCAAGCAATATCAAGCCTTAGGTGTGAAGCGCATTGTGGCTTTGCGCGGTGACTTGCCATCTGGCATGGGTCAGTATGGCGAGTTTCATCATGCCAATGAATTGGTGGAATTTATTCGCTCAGAAACAGGCGATTGGTTTCATATTGATGTAGCTGCTTATCCAGAAACACATCCACAGGCGAAGTCACCTGCTAGTGATATCGATTTCTTTGTGCAAAAGATGAAGGCGGGCGCTAACTCCGCGGTTACTCAGTATTTTTACAACAGCGATGCTTACTTCCGCTTCGTAGACGAGGCTTATGAATTAGGCGTTACACAGCCAATTATTGCCGGCATTATGCCGATTACCAATAGCAGCCAATTATTACGATTCTCTGATGCCTGTGGCGCAGAAATTCCACGCTGGATTCGTTTACGCCTTCAATCCTACGGTGATGACGTCGCGTCTATTCGTGCATTTGGTGAAGAAGTGGTGACCGACTTGTGCGATCAGTTGTTGACTGCTGGCGCACCTGGAATTCATTTCTACTCGCTAAATCAGGCTGATGCAGTTTTAGCGATTGCAGACAATTTGGATTTAACGAAGTAAATCAAATAAGTAAGCCAGACTCCGTCAACAGCATATCCAGGGGCTCGTCATGTGTTTGAGCAGCCCATTGAGAATCATCTAATTTTTGCCAATCAAATCCAACCCCCATGCAAATGAGGTTTGGATTGTCTTTTCGCAGCTGGGCTAGTGTTCGATCAAAATACCCGCCACCATAGCCTAGGCGCCAGTAGTGTGCTTTACCGCTCACAACAGAGCTAGACCAGCCTACGCAGGGAATCAGGATGCAGTCGGGAATGAGTTGTGGCCTGGCAGTGTTTTCTGGGCTGGGCTCAGGAACGCCGTGAGCGCTTGGAATTAATACATCTCCCTCTTGCCACTCGTAGAATTCAAGATGCTTATCCGGGCGTGCATAGGGCAGCGCTAAGCGACGCTGAGGGACATTCTTCATCCAGCTTAATAAAGTGGGGCGTAAATCAATTTCATCTTGAATGGGCCAATAAAGGGCGATTGAGCGAATGGATTTGCCTTCATTTGCTAAAAAATGATTGAGGCCTGCAATCAAGCCCGCTTCTACAGAAGCATGGCCATTCCCAGCAGCAATTTCTTTGCGTTGTTTTAATAAATCTTGGCGAAGAGTTTTTGGTGAATTACCGTGCATATCAACCATTATCAGGCGAAAATTAAAGGATATAGTAATCAATTGCTGCAAGGCCTCTAGCCTTGCAAATAGAGATAGGGTTGAGTCGGAAGAATGAAGTTTGTAACAGTAAACAGCAAATATCTTGAGTGGGCCAAAATTCTGGTTTTGGGCCTAGCGTTAGGCGCGTCCAATTCCTATGCTGAAAAGCTGAAGAAGCCAAGCCTGCCCAAGTCCTATGAAAGCAAAGCTGCCCCAGCTGAAATTACCGATACCGATCGGATGTTTGTCGATTTGCGCGAAGCTGCAAAGAAGAATGATGTATTTCGTACTCAGCAACTTTCATCGAATCTAGTCAACTATCCATTTGATGACTATGTAGCCTACTTCCGTATCAAGCCACAGTTATTTGATAGTGCTGGCGGCGCGCGTAATGACTATGGTGCAGATGCTCAAGTAGTCGCGTTCTTAAATCAATATCAAGGCACAGCATTAGCTGACCGTATGCGCAATGATTGGTTATTGGTTTTGGGTAAGCGTAGGGACTGGGCACGCTTTGATGTGGAGTACGCTAAGTTTGTATTGGATGACGATACACAAGTGAAGTGCTATTCCCTGCTATCAAAATTATCACAAGGCGAAAACCCAACTAAATTGGCGATTGATTCTCGAGCAGTGTTGCTTGACCCAAGTTATTTTGGACAAGCATGTCAAGAATTGGTTCCATCTTTGGTGGCCGCAGGTGGCATGTCCCCGAGTGAGGCTAAAGCTATTGGGCGTGCGGCTAGCGAGAGGGGCTATGACACGATGGCACGTCGCCTTGGCGGTGAAGATCCGATCGCAGATATTGTTAAGGCTGTAAAAGCTGATCCATCAAAGGCCTATCGCGACTTTTCTCAAAACGCTTCACGCTATAGCAAAGAAAACCAAGCCGTTGCTTGGGGCGTGATCGGACAATTTTTAGCCAAAAAATTAGATCCCAATGCGGATGATGCCTATCGCTTACAGCAAGAGCTGGGCTATAACGAACTCCTTTCGGTCGAATCACAAGAGTGGAAAGTGCGCGCAGGCTTGCGCGCTAAAGATTGGGCTCTAGTTAAAAATGCGATTGATGGCATGAACCCAGCGGTGCGGGCTAAAGATCCCGCATGGACCTATTGGTATGGTCGTGCGCTCAAAGCTGAAGGGCAGGACGCAAAGGCCAAAGACAGTTTTGAAATAATTGCGGATCAATATAACTTCTACGGCCAGCTTGCGCGTGAAGAATTAGGCAAATCTAATAATGCGCCTGCTAAAACGAAAGTGACTGAGCAGGAGATAGATGCAATGGCCAGCCGCAAGGGCTTTATTCGTGGTGAGCGCTTGTATTCCATGAATCTTCGCTTCGAAGGTAATCGTGAATGGAATTGGGAATTACGCAATATGACCGACAAGCAGTTGTTAGCAGCTGCCGAATATGCAAAACGAATCAATTTATATGACCGTGTCGTTAACACTGCCGATCGTACCAAGCAAGAGCATGACTTTAGCTTGCGCTACCCAACTCCGTACAAAGAAGAGCTATCTCCAATTGCGCGTCAAATAGATCTCAATCTTGCTTGGGCTTACGGCTTAATTCGTCAAGAGTCACGCTTCATTATGAATGCTGCCTCTTCTGTGGGTGCATCTGGCTTAATGCAGGTGATGCCGAATACTGCAAAGTACGTAGCTAAGAAAATTGGGATGCCCAATTACACCAATGACAAATTGAGTGATATGAATACCAATTTAACTTTAGGTAGTAATTATTTAAATATGGTTTTGATCGATTTAGATGGGTCTTGGGTTTTGGCCTCTGCAGCCTATAACGCAGGCCCTTCGCGCTCAAAGGCTTGGCGGGAAAAATTATCTGGCCCTACAGAGGGTGCTATTTTTGCTGAAACTATTCCGTTTACTGAGACACGTGTGTACGTGAAGAATGTGCTCTCTAATGCAAATTACTATTCATCGGTGATGAGTGGTCAGCCACAATCTTTAAAACAGCGCCTAGGTGTCATTACACCGAAGGCTGCTACTCAATCTGAGCTTCCTTAAACAATCAAACACCGAGCTAAGCAAAGAAAGCTTCCTATGAAATATGACATCCTTCTAATCGGTGGCAATGGATTTGTGGGGCGAGTGATTGCTGCGCAACTTCAACTAGCGGGTTATTCTGTATTAGTTCCAACAGGCCATTTAGGTGCCGCGCGTGAATTACGCATGTTGCCCAAGGTACATGTCGAAGAGGCTGATGTTCATGAGTTTGATGAGCTGCAGAGCCTTTGTGAGCGTATTAAGCAAAATGGTGCCGTGATCAATTTGGTCGGAGTACTGCACGATAAGCCGGCTAAGCCTTATGGAAAGGTATTTAAAGCTGCGCATGTGGAGCTGCCTAAAAACATTATTACGGCAATGCAGCTCCATGGCTTAAAGCGCTATTTACATATGAGCGCATTGGGTGCCGACTCTCATGGTCCATCGATGTACCAGCGCAGCAAAGGTGATGGCGAGGCTGCAGTCAAGGCCAGCAATTTAGATTGGACTATCTTTAGGCCTTCAGTCATTTTTGGGGCGCAGGATCAATTTATTAATTTGTTTTCTAAGTTGACTAAGTTGTTTCCAGCTATGCCTTTGGCAAATTCCCAGGCGCAGTTTCAGCCGGTGAGCGTAGATGATGTTGCAAGTGCATTTGTTAAATCCTTATCGATGCCTCAAACAATTCGTCAGTCCTATGACTTGGTTGGCCCAACGGTTTACACCATGAAAGAGATTGTTGAGTTTGCCGCTCGTAAGGCTAAAACCTCGTGCCTCATCATTCCCGTGCCAGCTTTTGTGGGTTATCTACAGGCATTGGCATTCGAATTCTTGCCAGGTCCTACATTGATGTCTCGTGACAATATTGCATCTATGCAAGTACCCAATACTTTGCCAGCGAATAGTGTTGATGCGTTGCCGGAAGTATTCAAAATGAGTCGTCGCAGCCTAGAGGGCATGCAGTAATGAAAATCTACGCAGTAGGCGGAGCCATTAGGGACACCCTCATGGGCTTGCCTTTGCACGACATTGATTATGTTGTGGTGGGTTCCAGCGTGGATGAGATGATTGCTAAGGGCTTTCGTCCTGTAGGCAAAGATTTCCCAGTATTTTTGCATCCAGAGACGCAGGCTGAATATGCACTGGCGCGCACTGAGCGCAAGACTGGTAAAGGCTACAAAGGCTTTAACTTCTATGCCGACCCTTCTGTCACTCTGGAGCAAGACTTAGAGCGTCGTGATTTAACAATCAATGCAATGGCGCAAGAAGTGGGCGCTGATGGAAAGCAATTCGGCCCTATTATTGATCCTTATAACGGTCAAGAAGATTTGGCTGCCAAAGTATTTCGTCATGTGTCAGATGCATTTGCAGAAGATCCATTGCGGCTCCTGCGTATTGCTCGCTTTGCTGCACGCTTTCCTGAATTTAGTGTTGCTCCTGAAACGCTCAGCGCCCTAAAGGCAATTGTCCAATCAGGTGAGCTAAATGCTTTATCGGCGGAGCGTATTTGGCAGGAATTAGCCAGGGGCTTAGTTGCTTCTAAGCCGATGCGCCTATTTCAGGTTTTATTGGATGCCGGTGCTGCCAGAACGATACTGGGACCTTCATTGACCACCCAACTGTCTGAAGAGTCGTTTCGTGAAGAGCTCATCGCGTATTTTTCCTTAGCTGGAAATAGTATTGAAGAGCGCTGCGCAATTGCCTTAATGAATTTGCCCGCAAATGAAATTCGTTCATGGGCTGAATGTGTGCGCATGCCAATTGATGTGCGAGATTTCAGTGAAATATTCAGCGATCTTAGGGCCTTGATAAACAAGTATCCCAATGCTTCTTATCAGGCAGTTGACGTTTTGAATTGGTTCAACCGTGCAGATGTTTGGCGTAAGCCAGATCGAGCACAAGCACTTTTGAATCTTGCGGATAAATTGGGAATGCCTGTTTCCCCTTTGATCAATGCAATGCGTACTACTCAAGCCATCAATACAGCCGAAATTATTGCTGGCGTAGCTGCAGAAGATCGATCCAACGGCGAGCGGATTGGCAGCGCATTTGAATCTGCCAGGTTGTCTGCAATTACTATGGCTCTAGCTTCTTAAAACGAGCGCCTACAGCCTATTTCTGCCGCGTAGGCCCGGCAGATCTTCGAGTACATATCCCGGTAGCAAACTTTCTAATTTCTTTGAAAATGCAAAAGCTTTAAAGAGTTCGCCCATCTCTGCTTCAGACAATAATTTTTGCAAAGAATTGGAGATCGGCAGGAAGGTTTCTGGATCACTTGGGTCGCCAATTTCTAAAGCAATGTCACCAATGCCAGCATCTAATAGATACGCAGCCTGGTTGGTAAGGTATACATCATCCACATTTTCAGCCAACGCGCTACGAGCAATTTGGGACCATTCAACGTGCGTTGTTAAATCGCAAAGACCAGGTAGATGAAATGGATCTTGAATTGCATGGTGGCGATGATGGGCCATGAGGGTGCCCTCAAGCCTTTGCGGGTGATAGTACTCGCTCTCAGGAAATCCATAGTCAAACGTGAGGAATAGGCCAGCATCTAAATGTTTTGCAACTTGTTGCATCCATGCATTTGCTGGCGCGTGTAGTTCGGTGACATAACCTTCAGAGAAGTTGCCGCTGAGAAGGCTTTCAGGAAGTAATTGTTGTTCGACTGGAGGGCCTACTTTCCAGATCAGTTTGTCATTCTCAAATGCAACACCGTACCAATACCAAAATCCATTTTGATAAATGATGGCATCACAAGGAATCGCATCAATCACTTCGTTGGCCAGAATGATGCCTTTGAAATTTTCGGGTAACTCCGTTAACCAATTGCATTGGGTCTTAAGATGAAGTTGTCCAACAGTATTTCTAATTCTTTCTTGTTGGCGCTGTGCTAAGTCTGGTGAAATTTCGATAATGTCGTAACGATCCAAATGAAAGCCAAGATCATTGAGGCGGGTCAGTATTGAGGTAGCAAGATTTCCTGTCCCAGCGCCAAACTCCAAGATTTGAGTGGGAAGGCCTTTTTCCTTGAGTCCCTCAAGTACCGGTAGGAGAGTGGAGCAAATGGCTGCGCCAAAGAGAGGGCTTAATTCAGGGGCAGTAGTGAAATCGCCGCCGGCACCTAATTTGTGAGCGCCAGCGCTGTAATAGCCCATGCCGGGCTCATATAAAGCCATCTCCATATAGCGAGAGAATGGCAGCCAGCCGCCCTGTAAGGCGATTTGAGAGGCTATTTGGGCCTTTAGAAGCGCACTATGCTCCGTTTCAAGGCTGGTCAAGGTAATATCCATAGCTCGCTAGTCTAAGAGAATTTAATTGAACCCTAGTTCAACGCCCCCATCCCAGCAAGGAAAAGCAGTTTTAGTGACTGGCGCCGCCAAGCGCCTGGGTCGAGAAATTGCCTTGCAGTTTGCCCGTCAGGGCTGGGATGTTGCCGTTCATTATGGGCGATCTGAGCAAGAGGCCCAAGAAACCATCAGAGAAATCGAAATGATGGGTGTGAAAGCCCAAGCTTTCCAGGCGGACTTGGCTGATGAGGCTGCCACTAAAAATCTTTTTTTGGCTGTCAGCAAGATATTCCCTAATTTGGCCTGCTTAGTAAATAGCGCGTCTATCTTTGAATATGACCGCGCGAACTCCGGTACCCCGTTAAGTGGAAAAAGTTTGCAAGACCATATGCAAGTCAATTTAACCGCGCCAATTTTGCTATCTCAGCAGATGTTTGAGTTTCAAAAAAGTAAGCCAAATACATTTGGTGTAATTCCAGCGGTAATTCAATTGTTAGATCAAAAGTTGATTAATCTCAATCCAGATTATTTGTCCTACACATTATCTAAAGCAGCGCTACTTTCTTCTGTTGAATTATTGGCAATGGATTTCGCGCCCCATCTGCGTGTAGTCGGATTAGCACCAGGAATCTCTTTGCCATCAGGCGATCAAACAATGGATGGTTTTTCCAAAGCACATCAAATGACGCCACTGGGAAGATCCTCAACACCAGCAGATATTGCAAAGGCAGCCGTATTTTTGGCGGACTCTAGCGCCATCACCGGAACCACCTTATATGTGGACGGCGGGCAACATTTATTGCCATCATCACGTGATGTGATGTTCAAAACTAATTAAGTATTTTTAAAAAGCAAACATACATGCACGCTATTCTTTCTCATCCCGCTCTTGTTGACTGTCGCCGTTTATTTCTCCGGGACTATGAGATTTATATCAACATCGGAGTTCATGACTTTGAGAAAAAAGCAGAGCAGCGCGTCATCCTCAATGTGGACTTATATATTCCCCTTGACATGAATACGCCAACGAATGATCAGTTGGATGAAGTGGTGGATTACGACTTCATGCGCGAAACTATTAAGGCTCGGGCCTTTCAGGGGCATATTCATTTGCAGGAAACCTTCTGCGATGACATCGTGACGGCAATGTTGCTTCACCCAAAGGTGTTGGCTGCGCGTGTAAGTACGGCTAAGCCAGATGTCTATCCAGATTGCCACTCGGTAGGCGTTGAAGTATTTCGTATCAAGACTTCTTAAATAGAATTTAGAAAAGAACTCTTATGGGCGATATTCGTAAAGTTGTCTTCGAAGAAAACAAGCTAGAGAAGAAACTCTGCCGCTTGGTAGGTCAGGCCATTGGTGACTTTGGCATGATTGAAGATGGTGACAAAGTGATGGTGTGTGTATCGGGCGGTAAAGATAGCTATGCCATGCTCGATATTCTGATGAAGCTGCGTGAGCGTGCACCAATCAATTTTGAAATTGTTGCAGTGAACTTAGATCAGAAGCAGCCTAACTTCCCTGCTGAAATCTTGCCCAATTATTTAAAGAGTTTAGGTGTTCAGTATCACATCGAAGAGCAAGATACTTACAGCATTGTGAAGCGTGTGATTCCTGAGGGTAAAACTACTTGCGGATTATGCTCACGCTTACGCCGTGGCATTTTGTATCGTGTTGCAGATGAGTTGGGCGCAACGAAGATTGCTTTAGGCCATCATCGTGATGACATTCTAGAAACTTTAATGCTCAATATGTTTTATGCGGGCAAACTAAAAGGGATGCCGCCCAAGTTACGCTCAGATGATGGCAAGCATATAGTGATTCGCCCCTTGGCATATGTCCCTGAGAAACTGCTTGAACGTTATGCGGCAGATATGAACTTCCCGATTATTCCTTGTGATTTATGTGGAAGTCAGCCCAATTTGCAGCGCCAGGTCATGAAAGAAATGCTGCGCGATTGGGAAAAGAAGCATCCAGGTCGAGTGGAGAACTTGTTCCGCTCTATGCATCACATCGTCCCATCCCATTTGATGGATGGTGAAGCCTTTGATTTCAAAAATCTGGAGATTTCCACCGAGTTAGCGGGTATTGCTGCTAGATCTTCTGGCGACAGGGCAATTGATGAGGCTGAATTGGATGAATTAGCCTGTGGAACCATGATTCAGGGGACTTATAATCCCCCTTTATGAATATCGTCATTTTGGCTGCTGGGCAAGGAAAGCGGATGAAATCCGCTCTGCCAAAGGTCCTGCAAACTCTCGCAGGCAAACCTCTGCTCCAACACGTTCTCAATACCGCTCTTTCGCTACAGGATAAGAAGGCTAAATCTGGCCCCGTTGTAGTGGTTGGTCATGGTGCGGCAGATGTAAAGACATTCTTATTAAATGCCGGCAAGGAAGATCCAAGCTTTGGCAAAGTAAGCACTGCGCTGCAATCAGAGCAAAAAGGAACGGGTCACGCGCTATTACAAGCCCTACCTAAATTAGATGTTCAAGAGCCAACTTTAGTTTTATATGGCGATGTTCCCCTCACTACAAAAAAGACGCTAGCCAAATTAGCAAAGTTAGCTGATGGCGTTAGAGGACAAGACTCTGCATTAGCTTTGCTGACACAGAACCTCAGCAACCCTACTGGCTATGGCCGCATCGTGCGCGATGCTGACGGCTCTGTAAAAGAGATTGTTGAAGAGAAAGATGCAACGCCAGCGCAAAAATCGATTCAAGAAATTAACACCGGCATCATGGTATTGCCAACGAACTCATTAAAGAAGTGGCTCAAGTCTTTACGCGCCAGCAATGCACAAGGCGAGTACTACTTGACTGACGTGATTGCTATGGCTGTTAAAGATGGCGTGCCGATTCGAACAACGCAAGCTGATGATGAGTTTGAAACTATTGGTGTCAATAGTCGTGATCAACTTGCTGCATTAGAGCGTGTACACCAACTCAATAATGCTTATCAATTAATGGATGCAGGCGTATCGCTTGCTGATCCTGCGCGTATTGATGTACGTGGCACCTTAGAGTGCGGCACTGATGTATCAATTGATGTTGGTTGTGTATTTGAAGGTTGTGTAACTCTAGATACTGGTACTAAGGTTGGACCATATTGCGTGATTCGCAATAGCGTGATCGGCAAAGGCGTTTCTATTTATGCATATAGCCATGTGGACGGCGCAAAAGTGGGCAATCAATCATTAATTGGCCCTTATGCTCGTTTGCGTCCTGGCGCAGATTTATCAAACGATGTACATATTGGTAATTTCGTAGAAGTGAAGAACAGCAAAATTGCTGCTAATAGCAAAGCCAATCATTTGACTTATGTGGGCGACTCTATTGTTGGCTCCAGAGTCAACATTGGTGCTGGCACTATTACTTGTAACTACGATGGCGTTAACAAACATCAGACCATTATTGAGGATGATGTCTTCATTGGCTCGGATACTCAGTTGGTTGCACCTGTGCGTGTTGGCCGTGGCGCCACATTGGGTGCGGGAACAACTTTGACTAAAGATGCTCCTGCCAATCAACTGACTGTATCTCGAGCAAAACAAATTTCCTTACAGTGGCAGCGCCCTGTCAAGCAAGAAAAGAAACCAGTAAAAAAAGCAGCATCAAAGACGGCTGTGAAGAAGGCCGTCAAGAAGCCGGTTAAGAAAACTGCAAAGGGTAAAAAATAATGTGCGGCATTGTTGGCGCGGCTTCCCGTAAAAATATTGTTGATGTTTTGGTTGAGGGTTTACGCCGCCTAGAGTACCGTGGCTATGACTCTTGTGGTTTTGCGGTAATTAATGGTGAGGATGCCAAGCATCCCATCGAAAGAGCTCGAACTACTGCACGTGTTTCTGAATTAGGTGAGCAAGGTAAAGATTTTTTCGGCACCTTGGGTATTGCGCACACACGTTGGGCTACCCACGGTAAGCCAGATACCCAAAATGCACACCCACATACTTCAAACGATTTAATTGCAGTCGTACATAACGGCATTATTGAGAACTATGAAGTTCTGCGCTCAGATTTAAAGGCTGCTGGATATGTGTTTACCTCTGAAACAGATACTGAAGTTATCGCCCATTTAATTCACCAGCAATATGTTGCTAGTGGCCAAAAAGATATTGCAGCATCGGTAAGAGCGGTGCTCCCTCAATTGCATGGCGCATACGCTATTGGCGTTATCTCTCAAGATAATCCAAGCATTTTAGTAGGCGCCCGCGTTGGATCTCCTTTGGTGGTTGCTATTGGTGATCATGAGCACTTTTTGGCTTCTGATGCTTTGGCATTGGCAGGACGCGCTCATTCCATTATGTATTTGGAAGAAGGTGATGTAGTTGTTCTCAAGGCTGATTCCGTTGAGGTAATTGATCAAGCTGGTAAGGTCGCCCAAAGAGAGTTGAAGCCTATGCCAGCTCAAGCTGACTCAGTTGATCTCGGCCCTTATCAGCATTACATGCAAAAAGAAATCTTTGAGCAGCCTAGAGCAATTGGCGACACGCTTGCTAATATCGCTGACTTTGGCCCTGAACTATTTGAAGCTAAGCCAGAAGACTGGAGAGCTTTCGAGCAGATTTTAATATTGGCATGTGGCACAAGTTATTACTCTGCATGTGTTGCTAAATATTGGCTAGAAGATATTGCTGGCATTCCGACTCAAGTAGAAATTGCGAGTGAGTATCGCTACCGCACCACTGTACCTAATCCAAAAACACTTATTGTGGTGGTTTCACAATCTGGTGAGACAGCAGATACTTTGGCGGCATTGCGTCATGCTAAGAGTTTGGGTCACCGCTTTACTTTGGCTATATGCAACGTGGCTAGTAGTGCTATGGTTCGTGAAACCGATTGGCATTTCTTGACCAAGGCTGGTGCTGAAATTGGAGTAGCTTCAACAAAGGCATTTACTACGCAGCTTTTAGCGCTTTATCTCTTAGCGGTTTCGATTGCTAAACGCGATGGCAGAATATCCCCTGAAAAAGAAAAAGAGTTACTGCGTGACTTGCGTCACCTACCGAAAGCACTGCATGCAGTACTAGCGCTTGAGCCACAAATTATTGCTTGGAGCGAGGCATTTTCTAAATGTGAAAATGCCCTATTCCTTGGCCGTGGAATGCACTATCCAATTGCGCTTGAAGGCGCATTAAAGCTCAAAGAGATTTCTTATATTCATGCTGAAGCTTATCCAGCAGGTGAGTTAAAGCATGGGCCGCTTGCTCTAGTTACAGACAAGATGCCGGTTGTTACTGTTGCACCTAATGACGTCTTATTGGAGAAACTCAAATCCAATATGCAAGAAGTCAAAGCACGCGGTGGCAAGCTATATGTTTTTGCTGATCAAGATACTCACATCTCCAGTAGTGAAGGTATCAATGTCATCAAGCTGCCTGAACACTACGGCAACCTCTCCCCTATATTGCACGTAGTTCCTTTACAGCTGTTGGCTTATCACACAGCCTGCGCACGCGGCACTGATGTTGATAAACCCAGAAATCTAGCAAAGAGCGTTACGGTTGAATAATTTTTCGCCCGTTTGACATTCATCTAAAGTTGTGGACAAAATTCAGTAGATAAATCAGGGCTTTACGAAGCCCTGATTGCATTTCTGTGGTCAAATAACTATTGTAAAAGAGGATATTTGTTGCAACTTATGTTTCTGTCGATGCCCCGTCTTTCAGGTTTGAAATTGCTTCCGCTAATTTGCGCGCTAGCTCTCTCTGCATGCGCAGTCGGCCCAGACTTCAAACAACCTGAAGCACCTAAGACCTCTTCCTATACAGAAACCCCTGTAGCTAAGAAGCTCACTACCGCACCTGGAGTACCGGGCGGCACAGATCAAGAGTTTGTTGAAGGCGCAGATATTGAAGCGCAATGGTGGGAGCTTTATAAATCCCCTGAACTTGATGCGTTGATTAAAAGAGCGCTTGAGCAAAATCCAAATTTAGGCGCAGCCGATGCAGCATTGCGTGCTGCCCAAGAAAACGTCAACGCACAAATTGGCGGCCAATATTTTCCGGCAATTGGCCTTGGTGCAAATGCCATAAGACAAAAACAACCTTCAGCTGTGTACGGCATGAACTATGGTTCCGATACTTATAACCTCTACAACACTTCAGTCAATGTAACTTATAAGTTAGATGTCTTTGGTGGAGCTCGGAGGGCGGTTGAAGGTGCGCGTGCTCAAGCAGAGGTTGCGCAGTTTCAATTAGAGGGTGCGTACCTGTCGTTAACAGCTAACGTAGTGACGAGTGCTGTTAAAGAGGCCGCGTTACGTGCACAGATGCAAGCCACAGAAGAAATTCTGAAGGCTCAAACGAATCTTGCCGAGGTAACTGAGAAACAATTAATCATTGGTACGGTTTCTAAGGTAGACGTCACATCCCAGCGAACCCTGGTATCAAACTCTCAAGTGGATCTCTTTAACTACGAAAGAAATCTCGCATTTGCACGCAATCAATTGGCAGTATTAGTGGGAGAGATTCCGAGCAACGCCAATATTGCCAAGTTTGATCTGGCCAATTTGCATTTGCCAGAGAAGCTACCTCTATCGGTGCCTTCCAGCCTGGTGCGGCAACGTCCTGATGTGCGGGCGGCTGAAGCCCAGTTAAAAGCTCAAAATGCTTTTGTGGGCGTTGCAACGGCAAACTTATTGCCGCAATTTAATATCACGGGATCTATTGGTGCTGCCGCACTGACATCCAATGGACTGTTTGGGCCGAACTCTGCGTTATGGACTTTGGGTGGCGGTATCTTGCAACCATTGTTTCAGGGTGGCCAGCTTTTGGCGCAGCGTCGTGGCGCCATTGCGAACTATGAGCAGGCTGCTTTTCAATATCAGGCAACCGTCTTAAATGCATTCCAAGAAGTAGCCAATGCATTACGCGCACTAGAGACTGGTGCGCAAGCACTCAAAGCAGCATCGGACGCAGAGCGTTATGCCTACGAAACTTTGGACTTAGTGCAGCAACAGTACAAACTCGGTACGGCTAGTTATTTAGCAGTGCTCTATTACCAAAATCAGTATCAGCAAGCAAAAGTGAAATCGGTTGCAGCACAAGCAACTCGCTTCTCAGATACGGCAGCTTTATTTGCAGCATTAGGCGGCGGCTGGTGGAATCGTGAAGGCCCTGCTTTTAAACCAAAAGACATAGCGAACAAAGATCAAAATGAAACTTCTGGAACAAATTAAGAACAAGCTCGTTGCTTTGGTTCTTGCCTTATGGGCATGGCTGCAACGTAAAGCAATTGAATGGAAATTGCGTGAGAGAGCAATTGCGCTTTGGGAAAAGACCAAAGCCTTTTGGGCGCGCATGGGTCAGAAATGGCGTGGTACCAAGGCCCATGAAAAGCTCATGGCAATGGAACCTTTGCAACGTCGTATGACTATCATGCTTTGCGGTGTATTTTTATTATTGGGCCTAATCTTCGCTTTCAATCAGCTGAAGACTTTCATGATTAAGCATTTCATCGCGGGTATGGGATTGCCTCCTGCAACGGTTTCCACCATGGTGATTGCAAATACAGAATGGCAGCCCATGTTAACCAGCGTGGGTAATGTCCGCGCATTTAGGGGTGTTGAGCTCAGCACTGAGATTGGCGGCTTAGTACAGACTGTGCCCATTAAGTCAGGTCAAGACGTTAAAGAAGGCGAACTCCTCATTAAATTAAATGATGCATCTGATGTAGCCCAATTAAATTCTTTAAAAGCAATGTCTGACCTAGCTAAAGTCATTAATGAGCGCGATAGACAGCAGTTAGCAATTCAGGCAATTAGTAAGAACGTATTTGATACGAGTGCTGCTGATTCCAAATCAAAACAAGCACAGGTGGAGCAGCAGACTGCTTTAGTGGCCAAGAAAAACCTCAAAGCACCATTTAGTGGCCGGGTAGGTATTGTTTCTATCAATCCAGGACAGTATGTAAATCCTGGCGATAAGCTACTAACGTTACAAACCTTAGACCCTATTTTTGTGGATTTCAACTTACCGCAAAACAATGCTGAACTCATTCAGGTTGGCCAAGAGGTTCAGGTGACTACCGATGCATTTAAGGATGCAAGCTTCACGGGCAAGATTACTGCTGTTAGTCCAAAGGTCGATAGCAATACCCGCAATATTCAAGTCGAGGCGCAACTCGCTAATCCGGATAAGAAAATTCTGCCAGGCATGTTTGCTAATGTGAATATCAAGCTGGGCGATCAAGTGAAATACCTGACCCTACCCCAGACGGCAGTTACCTATAACCCGTATGGCTCGACCATCTTTATTGCAAAACCTACTGGCAAGAAAGATAAGCAAGGCAATCCAGCTCTTGAGGCACAACAGGTATTTGTAACGACTGGATTAACTCGTGGTGATCAAGTGGCCATTTTGAAGGGTGTTGATGAAGGCGCAACGGTGGTTACTAGTGGCCAGCTCAAGCTCAAGAATGGCACGCCACTAATTATTAATAACAAGGTGCAGCCAGCTAATTCACCTGATCCAAAGCCGCAGGAATAAATAGCAGATGAATTGGACTGACATATTCATCCGCAGGCCAGTACTCTCTATGGTGGTGAGTGCTCTTGTATTGATTTTTGGTTTAAAGGCAATTGGTTCTTTGCCTGTAAACCAATACCCGCAAACGCAAAATGCGATTGTGACAATCACTACGGCCTACTATGGTGCCGACCCTGAAACGATTGCAGGCTTTATTACGCAGCCTCTCGAGGCATCTATAGCTCAGGCGCAAGGTATTGATTACTTATCTTCTGCCAGCGTGAGTGGAGTCTCCACTATTACTGCAACTTTGAAGTTGAACTATGACTCAAACGCGGCATTAACGCAGATACAGACTCAAATTGGTGCGGTAAAAAATCAGTTGCCACCGCAGGCACAACAACCTATTTTGACAGTGCAGGTAGGGCAATCTACTGCCGCAATGTATATGGGTTTCTATAGCGATGACATCCCCAATAATGCTATTACCGACTATCTACTGCGAGTTGTAAAGCCAAAGCTGGATTCTGTTGAGGGGGTTCAGAATGCAGAGATTACTGGTGGACGTAAATTTGCCTTGCGCGCCTGGTTGGATCGAGAGAAGATGGCCGGTCTTGGTGTGGGCGCAGATGATGTTTATAACGCAATGTCAGCAAACAATTACTTGTCTGCAGTTGGAAGCACCAAAGGCGAGATGGTCTCGGTTGACTTGGTTGCTGGCACCGACTTGCATACCCTGGATGAGTTTCGCAAGTTAGTCATTAAAAAAGATGGCGTGAATATTGTGTACTTAGACCAAGTGGCCAATGTCACTATGGGTTCTGAGGACTACAACACGAACGTTGCCTTCAGCGGTAAGAGGTCAGTATTTATTGCTATTAAGGTTGCGCCGCAGGCTAACCTATTAGATGTAGCGCAGCGTGTGCGGGATGTTGTGCCAGATATTCAGAAGCAATTACCCACTGGCATGACGGGCAAGATTGTTTATGACTCTACCAAATTTATTACTAGCTCTATTGATGAAGTGGTGTCTACTTTAATAGAGGCCTTGGTGATTGTGACTGTGGTGATCTACCTCTTCTTGGGTAGTGCTCGTGCGGTTGCTGTTCCAGTAATTGCAATGCCTTTATCGCTCATTGGTACTTTCTTCCTCATGCAAGTGCTGGGTTATTCGATTAACTTGCTTACCCTTCTCGCTCTGGTCTTGGCAATTGGATTGGTGGTGGACGATGCCATCATCGTGGTGGAAAACGTTGACCGCCACATGAAAGAAGGTAAGTCACCACTAGAGGCATCTTTAATTGCTGCCCGCGAATTAGGCGGCCCAATTTTGGCGATGACGGTAGTGCTGATTGCGGTGTATATCCCGATTGGCTTTCAGGGTGGCCTAACGGGTGCACTGTTTACCGAATTTGCCTTTACTTTGGCTAGTGCAGTAGCGGTTTCAGGATTGATTGCTTTGACGCTATCCCCAATGATGTGCTCTCGCATCTTTACCGAAGAGCAAGAGGCTTCACCTTTTGTACAAAAGATTGATCGTATTTTTGAGAAGGTACATCACAGCTATCAAACCACTTTACGTGATTTGCTAAGCACTTGGCAGGTCATCATCGTGATGGGCGTCATCTTGTTAGGTGGCGTAGCTTATTTGTACTCAACGGCGCGTGCTGAATTGGCGCCAACTGAAGACCAGGGCATTGTTTTGATGCAAGCATCAGGACCTCCCAATAGTACGGTGACGCAAATGCAGACTTATGCAGATCAAATCTACGCAATTGCCGCTGCAGAACCAGAATACGAACAGGCTTTTCAGATCACCAGCCCAACTTCGAGCTTTGGCGGTATCTTGCTTAAAGACTGGGGTGAGCGCAGTCGTAATGCAACCAAGTTCCAAGAAGATATGCAGCAAAAGTGGAACTCTATTGCAGGCGCACGCGTGGCTGCCTTCCAGTTCCCGGCTTTGCCGGGCGCTCAAGGCTTGCCTGTGCAGGTTGTTATCAATACAACGGAATCTTATGCAGCGTTAAATGAAGTCTCGCAAGCAGTGCTTGATAAAGCGCGCCGCAGTGGCAACTTCTTCTTCGTAGATTCTGATCTTAAGATTGATAAGCCACAAGATGTTTTAGAGATTGATCGAGAAAAAGTCGCTGCATTAGGTATGACCCAGCAACAAGTCGGCGCTGCTTTATCTGCTGCTTTAGGTGGTGGCTACGTTAACTACTTCTCTGTAGCTGGACGTTCTTATCGCGTGATCCCACAAGTGAAGCAAGTGGATCGTTTAAATCCAGATCAAATATTGGATTACTATATTCGCACACCAAGCGGTGCGATGGTTCAAGCGCGCACTATCGCAACGATTAAACAAAGAGTGGTACCGCAGTCTATCAACCACTTCCAGCAATTGAATTCAGCAACAATCTCGGGTGTAAGCACTCCATTTATTTCGCAAGCGGATTTATTGGAGTACATGCGTCAGACTCTGAAAGAGGTTGCGCCGAACGGTTACACCATGGACTACGCAGGCCCGTCACGCCAATTTATGGCTGAATCTGGTGGATTCTTGGTCACCATGTTCTTTGCGATCTTGATTGTGTTCTTAGTGCTTGCAGCGCAGTTTGAAAGTTTCCGGGATCCGATTGTGATTTTGGTTTCTGTGCCGCTAGCCTTATTCGGCGCCCTGATTTTTATTAATTTAGGATTCACTACCTTAAACGTCTATACCCAGGTTGGCTTAGTTACCCTGATGGGCTTGATTAGTAAGCATGGCATTTTGATTGTGGAGTTTGCGAACGAGCTGCAAGAAGCGGGGCGTAGCAAGCTTGATGCTATTGTTGAGGCAAGCAGTGTTCGTCTACGTCCCATTTTAATGACGACTGCGGCGATGGTTCTGGGCGTACTACCTTTAGTGATTGCATCTGGGGCTGGTGCAGCAGGACGTAAATCCATGGGCATCGTGATTTTCACTGGCCTATCAATTGGTACGCTGTTTACACTCTTTGTAGTACCGGCAATGTACTTATTTATTGGTGCCGATCACCACGCTAAGAAATTTAAGCAGCAGTAAAAAATGAAAGACAGAAAAATTATTTAACGATATTGAGTTCTTTTTCAGCAATATCGTTAAAGCAGGTTTCTGTCTCTAGGCGCTTCATCCAAGTATCAATATTCTTATGGGCTGCACGCTCGCCCGTTTGCTGTGGAAAGGTTTGATTCAGAAGAGCCCAACGGCTGACACACAGGGCTAGAGCAATATCGCCAATCTGAAATTGATTTCCTGCGCAATAGCTTTGCTTAGACAATGTTTGATCAAGTAATCCAAGCAAACGATTAGTTTCTTGATACCCCTTGAGAATGGATTCGTATTTACGTTCTGCCTCTGGTGTTCTGGTGAGACCCAGAAATGCAATCCGTAGTGCTGGCCACATCGTGCCCAATTGCCAATCCATCCATTTCTCAGATTCGTACTGAGTCTTAATTTCTGCTGTAAAGCGCCCAGCCTGATCATGCTGACGGGCTAAATAGCGCATGATGGTATTGGATTCCCAAAGCACCACTTCACCATCTTCCAGTGTAGGTACCAAGCCATTTGGGTTGAGATTTAAAAACTCTGGAGTGTTATTGACTCCAAATTGCAGGCCAGCATCGATGCGCTCAAAGTCTTTGCCTTCTTTGAGTCCAAGCTCAGCAAGGCACCACAATACTTTTTGAACGTTAATCGAACTTTTTCGACCCCATAAACGCATCATGGTATTTCCTTACAAAGATAAATTGGTATTAGCTGGCTTTAGTTTCTGTGAAATCGAGACCAACAAATTGGCTGCGCGCAAAAATGAGGGGCTCTCGCTCGGGATGATTTTTTAAGTTAATCACTTTGGCAACAATGATGTTGTGATCACCACCTATGTGAACACAAACAGTTTCACATTCGTAATAAGCTACACAATGATCAATCTGCGTAAGTCCGCTAGCCGCAAGCTTGTGATCAATTCCCTTAAATTGATCGGTCTTCACATTAGCGAAATGCATTGCCAAATTCTCTTGAGAGCGCTCTAGCACATGAATCAGATGTTTCTTGCCAAGCTCAACCCAAGGCATGAGTCTTGAATGCTTCTTGAGACTCCAAAGAATGAGTGGTGGCTCAAGTGAGACAGTATTGAATGAGCTAATCGTAATGCCGTGAGAATTATTTTCCTCATCCAAGCAAGTGATAACAGTGACCCCAGTTGCAAATGATGCGAAACCTTTGCGCAGCTCTTGTGAGGTAAACGGGGTCATTAGTCTTTACTTATTTAGCTTCAGCTTTTGCTGTAGCGGTCAGTGTTGTGCCGGGAATAGGAATCAAAATTTCATCCTCTTCGGCTTTTACGCATCTGAAGCGATATTCATTGCCTGCCTTGGATAGAAAGCTGGCGCCTTCATAGAAATCATCTTTACAGGTCTTGGTGGCGAAATCCATAACATCCTGCGGTGCTGCGCTAGAGGTGATCAGGCGCATATTGCCCATGGACATATTAATTTGGGTGGAATAGCAGCCAGACAGCGCCAAGCCAGAAATCGTAGTTAATAGTAGAATTTTTTTCATGGAAACCTCCATAATCAGCAATGCTCGTTAGGATAAACCTATTAAGCAATTGCTGTGGGGAAATACCTCGTTCTAAAAGGAAGAGACATGTTTAAAGCAATATTGGTAAATAAGGATGATCAAGGGTATCGCGCAGAATTAGCCCAAGTGGATGAGGCCAGCCTCCCAGAGGGCGATGTTCGCGTAAAGGTCCTGTATTCCACTCTCAATTACAAGGATGGCCTGGCTATCACCGGCAAAGGACCAGTGGTTCGTAGCTTTCCAATGGTGCCGGGAATCGATTTTGCTGGTGAAGTGATGGAAAGCACCAGTTCCGACTTCAAGACTGGCGACATGGTGCTTCTTAACGGCTGGGGAGTTGGGGAAGGGCATTGGGGCGGCTTAGGACAGCAGGCCCGTGTGAAGGCCGATTGGTTGATTCCGCTACCCAAGGGATTTACTGCTAAACAAGCATTAGCCATTGGCACCGCAGGTTATACCGCTATGCTCTGCGTCATGGCACTACAAAAGCATGGGCTTAAGCCAAGTGATGGTGAGGTTTTGGTCACTGGTGCTGCAGGCGGCGTTGGCAGCTTTGCCATCACACTTCTCAGCAAGCTAGGTTTTACTGTTGTCGCGAGTACCGGCCGTATGGCTGAAGCGGATTACCTGAAAAAATTGGGTGCAACTGAAGTAATTGATCGCGCCACCTTATCTGCTCCTGGCAAGCCATTAGCAAAAGAGCGTTGGGCTGCAGTGGTTGATAGTGTGGGTAGTCATACCCTGGCTAATGCGTGCGCGCAGACCAAGAGCGATGGTGCTGTAGCTGCTTGTGGCTTGGCTCAGGGCATGGATTTTCCTTCAAGTGTTGCACCATTTATTTTGCGCGGCGTTACTTTGTACGGCATTAATAGTGTGACTGTGCCGCGTGCAAAACGCATTGCTGCTTATGAGCAATTGAGTCAGTTGGTGGATCTGAAGACCTTAGATGAAATCTCTCATGAGATCACGCTTGAGGAGTCAATCAAATACGCGCAAGAATTAATGGCGGGTAACGTACGTGGACGTTTGATTGTCGACGTCAATAAATAAAAAAGAAGTAAAGATTGGTATTACTGCGGTGCTTGGGGTTTGCGACTTGGAAGTTGTGTCCAAACCTCAAGCTTCTCAGGATTCGTGAGATCTGACCAATCAGCAATTTCAGTCAAGGTACGATAGCAGCCACGACAGTAACCATTTTCAGGATTAATGTCACACCAATTAATGCAAGGCGATGGAACTGTTGTCAAAGCAAACCTAGAAGTAAAAAATCAATCAATAACACTAAGCCATGAATACTCAAAACAAAGCAAGTGCTGAAGCTGCAATTCATTATCCCTTAGGAGACAATCTTCCGGAAGTGGGTAGCAGCTTAGAGGTTGCGCCAGGTGTTCGCTGGATCAGAATGCGCCTGCCCTTTGCTTTAGATCACATCAATCTTTGGCTGCTGCGCGATGAAATTGATGGCGTTGCGGGTTGGACGATTGTGGACTGCGGTATTGCTAATGAAGAGACAAGAAACTCTTGGGAGCAAGTGTTTGCTACTCAGCTTGAAGGCTTACCAGTCTTGCGCGTGATAGTGACGCATATGCATCCTGACCATGTGGGTCTATCCCAATGGCTCTGTGAAAAATGGAAGGTCCCTATGTGGATTTCCATGACAGATTACTTAACTGCTCAATGGTTAAGTTGCAAAGAGGGTGGTGCTGCAGTTGGTTCACGCGCTGGCAGTGGCGGTTCTGCAGATCACTTTCAAAGACATGGTTTAACGGGCTCAGAAGATTTAGAAAAAATTCGCGGGCGCTCCAATTACTACAGCAATATGGTTCCTGGAGTGCCGCGTCAATATCGCCGCATTATTGATGGCGAATTGATTTCAATAGGTGGTCGTACCTGGCAAGTCATTATGGGCTATGGGCATGCGCCTGAGCATGCTTCACTATTTTGTAAAGATCTTGGAGTGTTGATTTCTGGAGACATGTTGTTGCCTCGCATCTCTACCAATGTAAGTGTCTATGATGCAGATCCAGATGCAGATCCGCTAGGCTTATATCTTGATTCTATTGAAAAATATTTAGTATTGCCTGAGGATACATTGGTACTTCCTTCACACGGCAAACCATTTACTGGAATTAGGCCGCGTGTTGCGCAACTCAAAGCGCATCATGATGATCGCTTGGCGGATACTTTGGCCGCATGTAAAAAACCGGCACATGCCAGAGAGATTGTGCCGGTCTTGTTTAAACGTGAATTAGATATTCATCAACTCACATTTGCAATGGGTGAGGCTATTGCTCATCTGAATTACCTACTTCGTCGAGGAAAGTTGCGTCGCCAGCTTTGCGAGGACGGCGTGTTGCGGTTTTCCGTGGCTTAGCGCTAGTCGTTTTAGTCTTGGATTCTTCCTTTGGGGCGCTTGTTGAGCTAGCTGCAGAGCTAGCTGCTGAGACAGCATCACCAAAGGATTTGAGCGCCATCATGGTGGCATGCTGAACTTCAAGACCCTGAATAGTCGACTTGAGGATGTTGAGGTTCAAATTAAGCCAGTTTTCAACGCTTTTCAGGTCTTTAATACGCTTTTCAAGCTCATCTACATCCAAGCCAGGAAAAGCTGAAGCAAAGCCACCGGCAGCCTTGGAGGCATCTGCCGTGAAGGGGAACTGCCCAGCCTGACCTGCGGCACCTTGCCCCCACATGGTTTTAAACATATCTAGGCTTTGATTGAATTCTGGAATGGTTCCAAACATAGGGGCTCCGGGGTAAATGAAAAGTGGCTTTTCCAATAGAATAAGGGATTCTAGAGATTAATCCCGGTTTAACAATGCAATCTAATGGTTTGTCCCAGCCCTATACCCGTGGTCAAAAGCTTCCCGAGCTTTTGAAGCAGCGCATTCTCATTTTGGATGGCGCCATGGGCACCATGATTCAGCAATACAAGTTAACTGAAGCCGACTATCGCGGTTTGCCGGGAAATACTCGTTTTGCCGATCATCCTGGAGATGTCAAAGGTAACAATGAACTCTTGGTTTTGACTCAGCCACAAATTATTAGCAAGATTCATGAGCAGTATTTAGATGCTGGCGCAGACATTATTGAGACCAATACTTTTGGCGCCACTTCAGTCGCGCAAGAGGATTACAAAATGGCTGGCTTGGCTCGTAAGATGAATGAAGTCTCTGCCAAATTAGCGCGCGCAGCTTGTGAAAAATACAGCACCCCAGAAAGACCGCGTTTTGCTGCGGGCGCGATTGGTCCTACACCAAAGACGGCAAGTATTTCACCAGATGTTAATGATCCCGGTGCGCGCAATGTAACCTTTGATGCATTACGTGCTTCGTACCGTGAGCAGATTGAAGGATTGTTTGCGGGTGGCGTCGACTTATTTTTGGTTGAAACCATTTTCGATACGCTCAATGCTAAAGCGGCACTCTTTGCCCTCGATGAATTTTTTGAAGAGACCGGTGAGCGTTTGCCGGTAATGATTTCTGGAACGGTGACAGATGCATCAGGACGTATTTTGTCTGGTCAAACAGTTGAGGCGTTCTGGAATAGTTTGCGTCACATCAAGCCACTCACCTTTGGTTTGAACTGCGCATTAGGCGCTGCTTTAATGCGCCCTTATATTGCAGAGCTAGCAAGAATTTGCGATGCGGCAGTGTCTTGTTACCCCAATGCGGGCTTGCCTAATCCGATGAGTGATACGGGTTTTGATGAGACCCCAGAAATCACTTCTAGCCTAGTAGATGGTTTTGCTAAAGATGGCTTAGTTAATTTAGTAGGCGGCTGCTGCGGCACGACACCCGATCACATTCGTGCAATTGCTAATGCGGTTGCCAAACGGAAGCCACGCGCTTTCTATCGCGAGAATGCGGAGGTACCAGCATGAGCAAGATAGAGAAAAAAGCGATGCCAGCAATGAAGCTTTCTGGTCTTGAGCCATTTAATGTTACAGCAGATGTTGGCTTCGTCAATATTGGTGAGCGCACCAATGTCACTGGGTCAAAAGCATTTTCTAGAATGATTTTGAATAATCAATTTGATGAGGCGCTCGTAGTGGCGCGTCAGCAGGTTGAGAATGGCGCACAGGTCATCGACATCAATATGGATGAAGCGATGTTGGATTCTGAGGCGGCTATGACACGCTTCCTCAACTTAATCGCTTCTGAGCCTGATATTGCTCGTGTTCCCATCATGATCGACTCCTCCAAGTGGAGCGTGATTGAAGCGGGTCTGAAGTGTATTCAAGGTAAGCCAATTGTGAACTCGATCTCCTTAAAAGAGGGTGAGGAGTCCTTCAGAAAGCAAGCGCGTTTAATCCGTCGTTATGGTGCTGCCTCAGTGGTGATGGCTTTTGACGAGGTAGGGCAAGCTGATACCTTTAAGCGTAAGACAGAAATCTGTCGGCGCTGCTATGAGATCTTGGTAAACGAGATTGGATTCCCAGCAGAAGACATTATTTTTGATCCGAATATTTTTGCAATTGCTACCGGCATTGAAGAGCACGACAACTATGCGGTCGACTTTATTAATGCCACCCGCTGGATTAAAGAAAACCTACCGGGTGCTAAGGTTAGCGGCGGCGTTTCCAATGTGAGCTTCTCATTCCGCGGTAATGACCGTGTGCGCGAAGCGATTCATACGGTGTTCTTGTATCACGCCATTCAGGCTGGCATGGACATGGGTATTGTGAACGCTGGTCAGTTGGGTGTTTACGCTGATTTGGATCCTGAGTTGCGTGAGCGTGTTGAGGACGTTGTTCTCAATCGCTTTAAAGAAAAAGATGGCAAAACACCTACCGAGCGTTTGCTCGATATTGCTGATCAATTTAAGGGCGGTGGCGCTAAGCAAGTAGAAAATCTGGTATGGCGCGAAGCCCCAGTACGCGAGCGTCTAACGCATGCCCTAGTGCATGGCATCACCACCTTTATCGAAGAAGATACCGAAGAGTTGCGCGCAGAAATTATGGGCGCTGGCGGCAGACCTATTGAGGTCATTGAAGGCCCTCTGATGGATGGTATGAATGTCGTGGGCGACTTGTTTGGTGCGGGCAAGATGTTCTTGCCTCAGGTAGTCAAAAGCGCCCGCGTGATGAAACAAGCGGTTGCCATCTTGATTCCGTACATCGAAGAAGAAAAGCGCCAACATATTGCAGCAGGCGGTGAAGCCAAAGCTAAGGGCAAGATTGTCATGGCAACCGTGAAGGGCGACGTGCACGATATCGGTAAAAATATTGTGACTGTTGTTCTGCAATGTAACAACTTTGAAGTAGCCAATATGGGTGTGATGGTTCCTTGTGCAGAGATTCTCAAGCGTGCCAAAGAAGAGAATGCAGATATTGTTGGTTTATCTGGATTGATTACACCTTCGCTAGAAGAAATGACTTATGTTGCGCAAGAGATGCAACGTGATGATTGGTTCCGTGAACGTCAAATTCCGCTGATGATTGGTGGCGCAACAACTTCACGTGTTCACACAGCGGTGAAGATTGCCCCACACTACGATGGCCCTGTGGTGTATGTGCCTGACGCATCTCGTTCAGTTTCAGTGGCTTCTAGCCTGCTTTCGGATGAGAGCGCTAAGAAATTTATTCAAGATTTGCGTGACGACTATGTACGCATTCGTGAACAGCACGCCAATAAGAAAGCGGCGCCAACAATTTCTTTAGAGGCAGCGCGCAAGAACCGCGAGATGATCGACTGGTCTGCTTATGTTCCAGAGAAGCCGAAGTTCATTGGCCGTCGCGTATTTAAAAACTTTGCACTGAGCGATATTGCTAAATATATTGACTGGACACCATTCTTTCAGACCTGGGATTTAGCTGGAAAGTTTCCGGCGATCTTGGATGATGAAGTAGTTGGTGTTGAAGCACGCAAAGTCTTTACAGACGCCCAAGCCTTGCTTGATAAGCTGATTAAGGGGCAATGGTTACAAGCCGATGCGGTGGTGGCTTTCTATCCAGCCAATACCGTTGGTGACGATATCGTTTTGTATAGTGATGAAGCACGAGAGCATCCTTTGTTTGTATGGCATAACTTGCGACAGCAGTCCGAGCGCCCTGTTGTAGAAGGTGTTCGCAGACCTAATCGTTGTTTGGCAGACTATGTTGCGCCAAAGGACTCCGGCGTGGCTGATTACCTGGGTTGTTTTGCAGTGACCACCGGTCATGGTGTTGAAAAGAAAGTGGCTGAGTTTCAGGCAAAGCACGATGATTACAGCGCCATTATGTTGAAGGCCTTGGCTGACAGATTAGCTGAAGCTTTTGCTGAGCTGATGCACCATCGAGTGCGTACAGACTTATGGGGCTATGCAACAGATGAGATTTTGACAAACGATCAAATGATCAATGAAGAATACCGCGGTATTCGTCCGGCACCTGGTTACCCAGCCTGCCCTGCACATGAAGTTAAAGAGGATTTATTACGAGTCATTGGCTCTGAAGATATTGGCATGACTCTGACCGAGTCAATGGCCATGAATCCAGCTTCAAGCGTGAGCGGTTTCTATCTTGCTCATCCGGATGCGCGCTACTTTAATGTGGGCAAGCTATCCGATGATCAGGTTGAAGACTTGGCTAAGCGCCGTGGGCAAAGTATTGAGGACACCCGTCGCCAGCTAGCGAGCTTGCTTGATTAAACGCCCCACATAACGGGCTCGTCTTTGGCTTTGGACTGCTTCATGAGCTCTAGGAACGGGTAGGCTCGCTGCCCAAGGCGATCGGCCAGCTTAGGCTTCTCAGCGCCCTTCTCGGACTCGTCATTTGCTTTAGCCCGCTCCTCAAGATCTTTGAGGATGGCAGTTTCTAGGGCAGTGATGAGGTCAGGAAGTTGCTCAGCGGTCAAAATTCCGCGAGGCTCCAGGGGGCGCCCCAAAATATCAAAAATTCGTTTAGTCAGATCCGCCAGCATGATGACATCTGGACCAGCCTTTGAGCGAAATTGATAGATCATTTCGATAGCTTACCACCTGATAAACTCACTTATCTATGTTGTTAACCAATAAAAATCGTTTAATTGAAATGCTGAGTGCTGCACTTGCAGGCTTGGCTCAGGAGCGCGACCTAGGGGAGGCTCCTACCCCCCGTTTGGAGCGTCCCAAGGCTGTTGACCATGGTGATGTCGCTTGTAATATCGCCCTTCAGCTAGCAAAGGCTTGGAAGCTGAACCCGCGTGAGCTGGCACAGGCTTTGGTAGAGCGCTTGCAGCAGCAAGTAGGCTTTAATGAGCTGATTGCATCCTGTGACATCGCTGGCCCTGGCTTCATTAATTTCCGCCTTAGCAATGCTGCTAAGACTGCTGTAGTTCAGGAGATCCTTTCTGCAGGAACTCATTTTGGTGAGTCTGTGCAGGACGGTCTGTCTGCGCCAAGCGCCATGATTGAGTTTGTCTCTGCCAATCCAACTGGCCCATTGCATGTTGGCCACGGTAGACAAGCAGCGCTGGGTGATGCCTTAGCTAATTTATTAGCCACCCAGGGAATCAAAGTGCATCGTGAGTTTTATTACAACGATGCCGGTGTACAGATTGAGAATTTAGCCTTGTCTGTTCAAGCTCGCTTACAGGGTTTGAAGCCAGGTGATGCCAAGTGGCCTGAGCAGGCGTATAACGGTGAATATATTGCGGAGATTGCTAGCGCATTTAAAACTTCTCCAGAATTTAAAGATGATCTTGAAGCTATTCGCCAATTTGCGGTTGCTTATTTGCGTAATGAACAAGACATTGATTTAAAAACTTTTGGCGTGAAATTTGATTGCTATTACTTAGAGTCCTCTCTATATACCGACGGTAGTGTTGCACAAATTGTTGGCGACTTACAAAGCATTGGCAAGACCTATGAATCCGAAGGCGCGCTCTGGTTGAAGAGTACGGATGATGGTGACGATAAAGATCGCGTGATGCGTAAGTCAGATGGTAGCTTTACCTACTTTGTGCCTGATGTGGCGTATCACACCAGCAAGTGGAATCGCGGCTTTCAGAAAGTGATTAATGTGCAGGGTAGCGATCACCACGGCACCATTGCCCGTGTACGCTCGGGCCTGCAAGGTGTAGCGCAGAAGCGCGGCTGGGATATTCCTAAAACGTATCCAGAGTATGTGCTGCATAAGATGGTTACGGTTATGCGCCATGGTGAAGAAGTCAAAATTTCTAAGCGTGCGGGCTCATATGTCACTGTGCGTGATTTGGTGGAATGGTCTGGTGGCGTTACTCCAGAGATGACGCCTGAAGAGAGAGAATTGGCTTTGCAGCGTGGTCGTGATGCTGTGCGCTTTTTCTTGATCTCGCGTAAGGCAGATACCGAGTTCGTTTTTGATATTGATTTAGCCTTGCAGCAAAACGATGAGAACCCAGTGTTCTATGTTCAGTATGCGCACGCGCGAATTAATTCAATCTTGCAACAGTGGGGTGGCCAAATATCGGATTTAGCTACGGCCGATTTATCGCTCTTACAGAGCAAAGCATCGGATCATTTACTGCGTCGTTTGGCAGAATACCCAGAAGTTCTGACCGCTGCTGCCGAAGAATTAGCACCGCATGCCTTGGCTTTTTACCTGCGTGACTTAGCGGGTGATTTCCATACTTTCTATAACGCGGATCGCGTCTTGGTTGACGACCAAAACTTAAAGCAAGCGCGTCTTGCATTGCTACTGGCAACCCGCCAGGTTCTGCAAAATGGCTTAAAAGTACTCGGGGTATCAGCGCCAATAAAGATGTAATGGCGAGGTATGAAGTGAAGATGTAAGATGAGGAAATGATGAAAACACCGAATCAACAAAACTCCCAATACGGCGGCACTATTCTCGGCTTTATTTTGGGTTTGGGTGTCGGCCTTGGAATCGCCTTTGTCATCGCCTTTTATCTTTCTAAAAATACCCCTCAAGAAAGACCGGGGATGCGTGCCCCTAGTCTGCCTTTGACCATTAAACCTTCTGCAGCACCTGCTGAAGGTGAATCAGGCGCTCCTGCTGAACCAGTTGATTTAAATAAGCCGCTCCAGGGTAAATCACCCGCTCCTGCATCACCCGATCCGATTGGAGATTTGGTAAATGGCAAGAAAACTCCTGATAAGCCATCGGACGCATCCCCTGCAAGCAAATCAGATGCCATTTATTTCTTACAAGTAGGTGCGTTTACGAAGCGTGCTGATGCAGATGCGCAAAAAGCGAATTTAGCAATCCAGGGAATTCAAGCCCAGTTAAGTGAAGTCACGAGTGACGGCAATACTCTTTGGCGCGTCCGGGTAGGTCCATATAACAGCGTTGAAGAGAGCAACTCAGTGCGAGACAAATTGAGTGGCATGGGCATTAAACCAACTTTAATCAAATCCAGTAAATCATGATTTCATTCAGCAAAAAATTTATTACTTTATTAGCGCTGCTTTCTTTAAGTGGCTTTGCTAGTGCACAAGCTCAAAAAATCGAAGAAGGCTTTGATTACCGCATATTGCCTGTTGCACAGCCGGTCGAAACCAAGGGAAAAGTAGAGGTTATTGAATTCTTTTGGTACGGCTGCCCGCATTGCTACGACTTTGAGCCAGAGCTCAGTAGCTGGGTAAAGCGCCAGCCTAAGGATGTTGTCTTCAAAAGAGTCCCCGTAGCTTTCCGTGATGACTTCTTGCCCCATAGCCAAATGTATTACGCGCTCGAATCGATGGGCAAAGCTGATGCTCTAAACGAAAAAGTCATGTACGCAATACATAAAGAAAATAAGCACCTCTTGACGGAGGCGGAGATCGCGGATTGGGTCGCATCTCAAGGGGTTGATCGTAATACTTTCTTAGCAACCTATCGCTCTTTTGCAGTGGTTTCTAAAGCGCGTGCCGCTAAGCAATTAACCGAAGCCTATCGTATCGATGGGGTGCCAACGATTGTGATGCAAGGTAAGTATGTGACATCACCATCCATTGCTGGATCTAAAGCTAAAGCAATCGCAGTAATGGATTATTTAGAAGACAAAATTCGTAAAGACAAGTACAAGCAGTAACTTCAAAATGGGTTGCTGCGTAATACTTAAACGCTGCTTAAATTTTGACGAAGCGGCGCACAATCCAAAAGTAGATTGGGTAAGGCAAGATTCTCAGAAACTTTAAGAATCTTGTGAATCGCTTAGGGAAGTGAATATCGAATTCCCCCCTCTGAATACCGGTCAATATCTCGCTGGCTGCTTCCTCGGCACTAATTAAAGCTGGCATTTCAAAGTCATTTTTTGCAGTAGCCTCAGTAGCCACAAATCCTGGCGAGATCATGTGCATACTGACTCCTGTCGGCAACAAGTCGTAATATAAATTCTCGCAAAAGTTAATGATGGCAGCTTTACTTGGGCCATATGCCAAGGCTTTTGGCAGGCCGCTATACCCTGCAACGCTACCCACGATGGCAATATGTCCCGAGTGAGCCTTTAGCATCTCTGGCATTACTAATGCAACTGCTCTCATAGGCCCCAGAAGATTTGCATCGATTGTTTTTTCAGCAATCTTGAAATCAAAATAAGCTGCTCGCAATGGGGTGTATACGCCCGATACAAAGAGCAGGAGATCAATTCCGCCCCAGGCGTTCAAAATCGTTTTATAGCCATCCTGGAGTTGCGCATCATCAGTAACGTCGATAGGAATGACTAGGCTTTGATCAATCGTTCCAGTGAGGGCAATTTCATTTAATCGTTCAGCTCTTCGGCTGGAAAGCGCTACTTTAGCGCCCTTGAGAAGAAGGGTTTTCGCACAAGCTTCGCCAATGCCGCTGGATGCGCCTATGACCCAGACTCTTTTGCCTGAAAAGTGGTCTATTCCGCTTTGTTTCATGTGCCTAGTGCATCAGAAGATGCTGGTGATGGTTGATGACTCAGAGTGAATTGCACTACGTCGATATTATGCTCAGTAAAGCCGGCGGCGCAATACATGAGGTAGAAGTTCCAAAGGCGTATGAATGCTTCATCAAAGCCAAGTTGACGTACTTCTTGCAGTTTTTGATTAAAGCTATCGCGCCACAAGCAAAGAGTTCTTGCGTAATCTCCGCCAAAGGCGAACTCGTCATCAATTCGCAACCCAGCTTTAGCAGCGCTTGCTTTAAAGCTTGCTCTAGAGGGCAGCATACCTCCAGGAAATACATACTGCTGAATAAAGTCAGTATTGCGCCTGTATCGATCAAAAAGATCTTCTGCAATCACAATCGTCTGGATGCAAGCTTTGCCACCTGCTTTGAGACAATCAGCAATCGTTTCAAAATACTCTGGCCAATGCTTTTCTCCGACTGCTTCAAACATTTCGACGGAAGCAATACCATCAAATTTTTCTTGGCAATCACGATAGTCTTGAAGGCGGACTTCAAATCCAGGGGGGTTGGCAACTTGAGCTTGCACTTCTAGCAAACGTTTCTCTGCAAATACTTTTTGCTCTGTAGAAAGAGTTAGGCCAGTAATAGCTCTATTGTTACGAAGAGATTCCTCCATGACGCCACCCCAGCCACAGCCAATTTCAAGTATGTGATCCCCTGGTGCAGTTTTTAAAGAATCTAGAATGCGTCCAATCTTTGCGCGCTGTGCATCAGCTAGGACTTGCTGACTGCCTTCAGAAAACCAGGCGCTCGAGTAACTCATCGTGGGGTCAAGCCACAGCGTATAAAAAGCATTACCCAGGTCATAGTGCGCATGAATATTCTTACGGCTACCTGCTTTGCTGTTATCTCGCAGCCAGTGTTTCAGGCGGTAAAAAATCGATCCGTACCAATTGCCATAAATCGCTTTTTCTAAAATGGTTCGGTTGCGTATGGCCAACTCAAGCAGTACTTTGAGGTCGGGAGTATTCCATTTGCCTTGAATATAGCTCTCGGCAAAACCAATATCTCCATGGGACATGATCTCTTTAAATACAGACCACTCCAAGATATGAATTTCAGCATGTAATTGATCGCTTTGAATGCCAAACTCGCGCTTCTCGCCATTGGGAAGGATGAGTTTTAAATGACCACTGCTTAGCTTTGTCAGCAGGGTTAGCAGTGCCTTAGCCTTAATTTGGTGTTGCGGCGAAGCACTATCCCGCCCTTGTGGGCGAGAAAAATTTAGTCTGGAAAGAAGGGTTTGTCCTGGGCGGTTCATCTGCTAACTTCAAGTTCTGGTGGTTTAGGCTTTGAGTGAAAGGGTACACCTTTTACCCACAATTTCAATGCTTGCCAATGTATACGGAAAATGACACCCAAGCTCATTAATGGGTAGCGCAGTAGCGCCAGAATGACATTGGCCCGACTTAATGAGCGGCTGGTGCCACTGATGCTGGTATTAATAAGGGGTTGCCCGTCCTCATGTAGCTCAATGCGACAAACATTATTTTTGCCGCTAGTACTATCTTGCGGAAACAAGAAGCGGAAATGGTAGTCACCACGCACCGCACAAAATGGTGAAACGTGAAATACCTTTTTACTGCTGAGTGTTTCGCCAGAGTGCAACACCTCGCCCGAATCTTTGTGCAATAGATAGCAATGACGCTCACCAAAGGTATTGTTAACTTCAGCTAGTACCGCTTGTACTTTGCCATCAGCGCGCGTGCAGATCCAAAAGCTCACCGGATTAAAGACGTAACCTAACACCCTAGGAAAAGTCTGTAGCCAAATTTCTCCATCGACATCTTGTACATGATTGTCAGTCAGGATCTTTTCGATCCAAGCAAGGCTATTTGACTCTCCTTGGCCATGGTCCTTATCAAAAAATGCACAGAGGCCCCAACGGTTATCGCTTAAGCCGTTTTGACTCAGTAAATTTGGATTAGTGCTACGAGCACGCATAGGGATGGAGACGGTAAATACTCCATAACCAAAAGCATTCTTAGCCGGCCGCAAGCGCTGGTGTTTTACTACTCCAAAGTTAATTTTGGCATCTGACATTAACTACACATCTTGTTTGGTTTTGATCGGCAGGCGAATGCTTTCAATTAAAGCTTCTGCCACTAATTCGCCGGAGCGCAAACCATCTTCATGAAATCCAAATCCCGTCCAGGCGCCGCAGTACCAAATTGATGATGTGCCCTGAATTAAAGGAAGCTCCTTCTGCGCTTGAATTGCACTCATATCAAAGACAGGATGTGAATAATGAATCTCTTGATGCACAAGATTTGGATCTGGCTCTTCCGAGGGATTTAAGCTCACAATAATTTGGGTATCTTGAAGTTGGTCTGGCAGCGGTTGTAGGCGATTAATTAAGTAGTTAACGCTGACATGTTGTTTTGTATTGGGTTTGGCGCCGGATTTAGCGGTGTAATTCCAGGCAGCCCAGCAACGTTTTGCATCTGGCAAGAAACGAATATCGGTATGTAATATTGCTCGATTCTTTTGGTATGGAACTGATGCCAGGATATTTCTGGCCTGTTGATCAATGCCATGCACTAAATCTAGCGTTTGATCGCTATGACAAGCCATGATGACTTCATCGAAATGGGCAGAGCCAGCTTGGCTAATAACCTCAACTTGCCCGCCATCATGACCTGTATTTACTTTCAGGACACATTCCCTTTTAATGGCCACACCATGCTTTTCTAGTGCCGCTACAAGTCGCTTTACATACTCTCGTGAGCCACCCTTGATGGTCAACCATTGCGGACGATTTTGGATTTGTAGTAGGCCATGGTTATGGCAGAAGCGCACCATAGTTTGAATAGGAAACTCGAGCATCTGCTCGACTGAACAAGACCAGATGGCGCCGATCATCGGTAGAAAGTAATTTTCTTTAAAGCTTTGGCTAAAGCGATGACGTTTTAAAAAATCGGCAATTTTTTCATCAGGCTCTTTGTATTGATGACCAGCTTCAATTTGGTCATGTGCTAACTGAGTGGCCAAACGATTAAAACGCATGATGTCATAAGCCATTCTCCAAAATGATGGAGATAGGAGATTGGATCTTTGTCCAAAAAAAGAATTGATGTCGTTACCAGCCCATTCAATCTTTTTCACCGCCCCAGATTTACTGGCGGTATCAATCGATACAGAAAAAGACATTTCTGAGGGGGCTACTGGCGCTTGAATTTCTTCGAATAAACGAACGAGCCGTGGATAAGTCTTACGGTTAAATACCAAGAAACCAGTGTCTACACCGTGTGTGATTTCATTTCCACCGATATTGCAAGTGATATCAACAGTATTGCTGTGGCCACCAATGTGATCGCCAGCTTCATACAAGGTGATTTCAAATTCAGGATGTTGTCTTAAGGCGTAGGCACAGCCTAACCCAGAGATGCCTGCGCCAATAATGGCAATTCTTTTTTTACTCACTGAGCTTTTTCTCCTAAAAGCTTTTCAATTTCATTTGTAATGCTGCTACTGGTGGGTTTGGTAACGCTTCCAAACGAATCAACCACATTACCATTTCGATCGATTAAATACTTATAAAAATTCCACTTTGGAGTTGTGCCAGTTTTGGCAATCAACATCTTAAATAGGGGGTTTGGGTTAACGCCAGAAACCGTGCTCTTAGCAAACATTGGAAATTTCACGTCATAGGTGTTCTTGCAGAAATCGGCAATCTCTTTATTGCTACCAGGCTCCTGTTGTCCAAAGTCATTCGAGGGAAAGCCCAGAATGACAAAGCCTTGATCTTTGTATTTAGCGTAAATCTTCTCAAGACCCTCATATTGGCTGGTAAAGCCGCAAAAGCTGGCTGTATTGACTACCAATATGACTTTCCCTTGATATTGGCAAAGGTTTTGCGGCGCTTCATCCTGCAAGCGAGGAAAAGTATGGGAGAGCAGGGGGCTGCAAGTCGGCGCAGCATTGGCAAGCTGAAATCCAGATAAGAATGCAATTAGCCCAAATAGGCAGTTCATTACAAAACGGGGCATATTGCACCTTTTTTATTCACGAGTGAGAAGCCAAGTCTAAGACATTCTGGGTAATATCGCTGGCCTCGCAAGATTGCCATTAATATTGGGTTATGAGTCATTTGCCACCCCCTTCTTTTGAAGCAAAAGTCTGCTCACCAGAACAGCTTGCTACTCGCCTGGAAAATCTTCCTAGACCATTGGTCTTTACTAATGGAGTCTTCGATATCCTGCACCGTGGCCATGCCAGTTATTTGGCCCAGGCTCGTGCCCTAGGGGCTAGCTTGGTGGTGGGCGTGAATTCTGATGCCTCAGTGAAGATGTTGGGTAAAGGCGATGACAGACCCATTAATTCAGAGGCTGATCGCCAGGCTTTATTAGCTGCATTGGAAAGCGTGGATATGACTGTGTTGTTTACCGAACAAACACCAGTCAATTTGATTGAAAAAATTCGTCCTGATATTTACGTCAAGGGTGGTGATTACGATATCGACACTTTGGCAGAAACCCATCTGGTAAAAAGTTGGGGTGGTAAAGCAGTTGCGATACCTTTCCTATATGAGCGCTCAACTACAAGCCTGTTGGGTAAGATCCGCTCTTAGAGGCTTTGCAGTAACCACGCCCAGATACCGCGAAGTACTAATCCTTCAGTTACTTCCACGGATTGCTTGATTGGTAAATTAGTTTTTGTAATTTCTTGCGCTAGGACTTTGGCGTTGCCGCCATCAAGCCAAATTTTTTCGATGGGAAAATTTAACTCTTTTGCATGTTGTATGCCATAGAGGATTGCGCCAATTTGCGCCGCATCACATCCTCCGATAATTGCGTCATTGGTAGAGCATCCAAATCCATGATGTTCCGCACGCTTCGCCAAGCCTAACTGCGCAGTATTACTTGCCAGACTTTCTTGCATTAATCCTAAGCCAGGCAAAATCCATCCGCCATAATGTACGCCGTTAGAACCCAATAAGTCGATGGTGGTGGCAGTACCGGCATTCACAATCAAGGTGTTTTTATTTGATAAGGCGCGCGCCCCAATCAGAGCGGCCCAGCGGTCAGCGCCGAGCTTGCTGGGATCTTGATACAGGCTACGCATTCCTGTGTAAGCACTATTGCCAGCAAGTTGTTTCCAATCCAGGTCATTCCATTGCGGGAACAGTGATTTGAGATTGGCAATCGCTTCCTGGCCAGCAACGCAGGCAAAGCCAATAGCTGCAGGCTTCGGTAAGGTTTTAGAAATATAGTCCGCCAACTCGGCTCGATGCTCTGCTGATTGCAAAGACTTGCTACTAATAGAGCCTGAGTATGCCCATAACTTTTTTTGTTGAGCGCTAGGATTTTGTGTTGACTCTACAGCCGCCCACTTCAGGCGCGTATTACCAACATCAAAAAATAAATAAAGGCTCATGATTGAATCCGCAATGAAACATCACCCGCATGAATGGCGATGAATTTGTTTTCTTTTTGCAATAGTAATGCCCCCGTCCCATCCACACCTTTTGCAATTCCATGAATAGGATCTTTACCAGCGCCAGAAATGCATACAGATTGCTCTCGATAGGCATCCCAGCCCATCCAACGTTCTTTACAAGCCTTAAATCCATGCAGGTCAAATTCGGCAAGATTGTGTTCGAGTGAAGCAATCAGTTTGAGCCAGAGATATTCGGTATCAGGAAGTGAGCTTGTCAGCTGAGCAAGTGAGCCCACTTTGAGTCCAGTATCCAGGTTTGCTTCTATTGCTTCTGGATTGCGCAAGTTAATACCAACCCCAATAATCATCCAAGTAGGATCACCCGCTTTTGCTTGGCCGCCCTCAATGAGGATGCCGCCGAGTTTATGGTTATTCAGCAATAAGTCATTGGGCCACTTCAGTTGCAGGCCAGCCTTTTGAAGTTCTTCCTCGCTCAGGTTGCAAGCTTGTGCAATTCCTTCTATCACTGCAAGGCCAACTAATAAGCTGAGTCCGCTGAGTTCGGCCGGAGTTCTTTTAAATGAAAATGCGAGAGAGAAGCAAAGAGAGTCCTCGGGGTTGGCTAGCCATGCTCGGCCTGCCCTGCCTTTGCCCGCAGTTTGTTTGTGGGCAATCCGAGCCACCGGATCAATGAGTTCCCCTGCACGCCAGCGACTCATCAGATCGTCATTGGTGGATCTAGTCTCGGTAACGCGCTCAAGGATGCAATTTGCAGTCATTCCGCCATTGTAGAAAGGTCTGACCTAGAATTGTGGGATGGATCAAAAAGATCAACGACCTCGGAAGCTAGTATGGCCACTACAGGCTATGCCTTTAGCGAGGGCTATGAGCTTAAGCTACGCGCTTTTGATCATCTATGTAAGCCTAAACCCCTTTGACTTTGATTTTCAGAATGGGATCTCTGCTTGGGCGTGGTTGGATGCTCCCTTGCCACGTTTTATGACTTTATTTGATGTATCGGTCAATATCTTGGCTTATATTCCCTTTGGATTTTTGGTAGTGTTTGCTGCCTATCCTCGTTGGCGTAACTACGTAGCTCTTGGAATGGCCCTTAGCTTGAGTGCTGGCCTGGCACTAGGTGTAGAAACTTTGCAGTCTTGGCTGCCTACTCGCATACCGAGTCAGATGGACTGGTGGGCCAATATATTGGGAGGACTGTTAGGCGGCTTATTAGCGATTCCTCTAGGGCCACAATGGCTTTCTGGAAGCGCAATTCGTCGGCGCTTTGATCAATGGTTTGGCCTTAATTGGGCAGCGTGTGCCCTGTTCTTATTGTTTCCCTGGTCACAAATTTATCCACAAAGCTCTTGGCTTGGCACAGGTGTATGGGGCCATGCCATATTTGGCTCGGTCGATTGGGGTACTGTGGTGATTAATCAGGTCATTCAAGAGGCGGTAATCACCTCCCTATGCTGGCTTGGAGTGGCCTTGTTGCTCTCTCTGGGAATGCGTGCCAAAGCCCCCCAGTGGCGCATTCTCAATGGACTGCTTGGTCTAACCGTGATGGTGAAGACTCTATTTACCGCCCTTCAATTTGGCGCTGAGTTTAGTTTGATCTGGCTTACGGCTGGAGCTCTATGGGGAATGGTAATAGGCGGCATCTTATTAAGATGGACGTTAAAGCTCAAGCAAATGACTAAGTTTTGGTTAGCTTTGATTTGCTTGCTGGGAACCACAATAGCGGTCAATGTTTTGCCTGACAATCCATATTTCATTTTGACGCTCAGACACTGGTATCAAGGGCGCCTATTGCACTTTAATGAGTTGATGCAATGGGTTTCCGTAGTATGGTTACCTCTGGCACTGATTTGGATGGTTCGAAGTGCCGTGGAATTTAAACCGAAACATTGATGAATATAATTTTTTTATGAGTTTTTCACATCACCTATTTTTTTGTCTCAATCAGCGCGCCAATGGTGAAGATTGTTGCGATCAACATAATGCTTTTGCCTTGTTTGACTACGCCAAGAAAAGAGTGAAAGAGCTTGGTCTTGCGGGCCCAGGAAAAATTCGGGTGAATAAGGCGGGATGCTTGGATCGCTGTGCTGATGGCCCAGTCATGGTTATCTATCCAGAGGGTATTTGGTACACCATGGTTGATGTGGATGATGTTGAAGAAATTATCCAGTCCCATTTAATCGCAGGTCGTCCAGTAGAGCGCTTGCAATTAGCTTAGTCATTTCAGAGAGTTGAAAGTTTTTTATGAATAGCCGTACAAAAGTAATTCAGATTGAAGGCATTGTCGGATCAATGGAAATGTCTATTGATCTGCCGGATGAATTAAAAAATGATCCTGCATTTGCTGTCCGTGGCTTGGCCCTCGTTGCTCACCCCCATCCTTTGATGGGCGGTACGATGGATAACAAGGTAGCTCAAACCATGGCGCGTGCTTTTAATCAGTTAGGTTACGTTAGCGTGCGCCCAAACTTTCGCGGTGTAGGCGGAACCGAAGGTGTTCATGACGATGGCGTTGGTGAGTTAGAGGACTTGCTTCATGTAACCGATTGGATGCGGACACCATCAAGTTGGAGTCAATTTGAAGCAACTGCGAATCAATCCTGGGTAGGGGATGCCAATACGCTGCCGCTAGTAGTTTCAGGTTTTTCTTTTGGAAGCTTTGTTGGTAGTCACTTAGTGCAACGGCTTTCAGAATTAGGCCGTCCAGCTGAGCGCCTAGTGATGGTGGGTAGTGCTGCAGGCAAATGGACTCTGGCCCCAGTGCCTGCCGATACGATTTTGATTCATGGGGAACTGGATGAAACCATTCCCTTGATTGATGTTTTAGATTGGGCGCGTCCGCAAGAGTTGACTGTGCAAGTAGTGCCTGGCGCAGATCACTTTTTCCATCGCCGCCTACATTGCATTCGCAACATCATTACTGGCGCGTGGTTAGGCATGCCAGATCATCGTAAGTAATTAGAAATAGAAAGACTATATGGCCGAAGAAAAATCATTAATCGAGTACCCATCATTATTTCCTATCAAGGTCATGGGTAAAGCAAACCCAGAATATCTTCCAGCGATAGTGCATATTGCCAAACAATTTGATCCTACGTTTGATGAGAGTAAGGTCGAGCAGCGTCCTTCTAAGGATGGAAATTATTTAGGCATTACTTTGCCAATTACTGCGACTAGCCGTGAACAGTTAGATGAGTTGTATAGAACCTTGTCCACCCATCCATTGGTTAGTGTTGTTCTGTAATTGAATTCATGGCAGCTTTAGTAAAACAACTGGGTTTAGCAGATTACGCCTCTACATATGAGGCGATGAAACTTTTTACTAAAGAGCGTACTAGTGAAACGCCCGATGAAATTTGGGTCTTAGAACATCCCCCTGTTTTCACTTTAGGTTTGGCAGGCGATGCGGGTAACTTGCATTCACCCAGCAATCAAATTCCACTCGTGCAAGTGGATCGGGGTGGAGAGATTACGTATCACGGGCCAGGCCAAATCGTGGTTTATCTTTTGCTAGATCTAAAGCGTCTAGGGATCTTTGTAAAAGAATTGGTCTCTCGTATAGAGCAGGCGCTGATAGATACGTTGGCCGATTTTGGGATTAAGGCTGAAAGACATCCGGGGGCTCCGGGAATTTATGTCTCTGAGCAGTCAGGAGTGCCCTCAGAATGGATTGGCGCCAAGGTGGCTGCCTTGGGCCTCAAAGTCTCCAAAAGCTGCTCCTATCATGGTCTAGCCCTGAATGTGGCCACCGATTTAGAGGCATTCAAGCGCATCCACCCCTGTGGGTATGAGGGTTTAAAGACAGTCGACATGCAAACTCTTGGGATCAAGGACAATATAGACACTATTAGCCAAAGGCTTTTGCAGCATTTACAAAAGCAACTGATGCCATCATGACTACAAATAAGCCTGACACCAAGACACCTATCGAGGCCCGCCAAGACCTCAATTACGACGCATCACGTAAACAAAAATCAAGCGAGAAGACTGCGCGCATTCCGATCAAAATCATTCCTTTAACAGAGGTATTGAAAAAGCCTGACTGGATTCGGGTGAAGGCGGCCTCTAATAATTCCCGCTTTTCTGAAATTAAAAAGATTTTGCGCGAGAACGAATTGGTAACCGTTTGCGAAGAGGCCAGCTGCCCCAATATTGGTGAATGTTTTGGTAAAGGGACTGCCACATTCATGATCATGGGGGACAAGTGCACGCGTCGTTGTCCATTCTGTGACGTAGGACATGGCAGACCAGATCCTCTTGATGAAAAAGAGCCTGCTAATTTAGCGCGCACTATTGCCGCTCTCAAACTGAACTATGTGGTGATTACAAGCGTAGATCGTGATGATCTTCGTGATGGTGGCGCAATGCACTATGTTGATTGTATTTCTCAATCACGCGGACTCTCCCCAAATACCCGAATTGAAGTGTTGGTGCCAGATTTCCGTGGTCGTCTAGATAAAGCGTTGGATATTTTTGCTGAGCATGCGCCTAGTGGTTTGCCTGATGTGATGAATCACAACCTCGAAACAGTGCCACGTTTATATAAACAGGCTAGACCGGGTGCAGATTATTTGCATTCTTTAAAGCTCTTGAAAGATTTTAAAGAGCGCTTTCCTCATGTCCCTACTAAAAGCGGTTTGATGGTGGGCCTTGGTGAAACAGATGAAGAAATCTTAGATGTGATGCGCGATATGCGTGAGCACAATATCGACATGCTCACTATTGGTCAGTATCTCGCCCCGTCAGGACATCATCTACCTGTTACGCGTTACGTTCATCCCGACGTCTTTAAGATGTTTGAAGAAAAGGCTTATGAAATGGGCTTTTCTCATGCGGCTGTAGGCGCTATGGTGCGCTCAAGCTATCACGCAGATCAACAAGCGCATGGAGCAGGGGTTGTTTAGACTGGTTTCTAAGGCCGCTACCTTACTAGCGACCTTCATTTTTCTCATTGCATGTAGTCCTAAATTAGATTGGCGTACAGTCCAAGCGCCGCAAGAAAGATATACCGCTTTATTTCCTGGCAAACCAGATAAGTTAGAGCGCCGCATTCCTTATCTTGATCAAGAACTTTTACAGACACTTGAAGCGGTAAAAATTGATGATGATATTTACTCGGTCAGCACTATCCAGTTGCCGGCCAATCAAAGTGCCTCACTAAGCAAGTTACTTTCGCAATTACAGGCTAACTTAATTGATAGGGCAAAAGCATCTGGTGGCGATGTCATTGTTGAGGATGCTTTTTATAAAACAACAGATCGACAGCGTTTACCGATCAAAGATTATTTTCTGGATTTGGAATCCAACGGTAAATCACAGCAACTCATGCGCGTTCGTTGGATTAATCGAGTTGCGTTGAATGGTGATATCTGGGTTTATCAAATATCAGTCCTGCATATGAATGCAGGCACGGAGAATGTAAAAACTTTATTGTCTAAAGAAGAGTATGAAAACTTCTTTAGTGATTTTTCTCCAGAGTAGTCTGAAGAGAAGATCATTTAATTATTGTTTTTCTAGTGCAGCAACTTTAGCTTCAAGCGCTTCTAACTTTTCACGTGTCTTAGCAAGCACTTTGCTTTGAAGATCAAATTCCTCGCGTGTTACCAAATCCATTTTCTGAAATCCTTGATTCATCATGGCGCGTACATTCTTTTCAATTTCTTGAGCTGGCGAATTGCGAATGGCATCACCAACCTTGTTTTGCATATCGTTCGCGATACGTTGGATTTGCTCGAGGATTTCGCCTGGTTTTTGCATGATGAGGGTTCGCAGTTCTATTGAGAGTTGCAGAAAAGATACACATTTGTATTTTAAGTTGTATGCGTAAAACTGCCCAAAAAGGGGTTAAAACCCGAAAAATGCCCCATATTCACTCATTCGGTGCAATATTTAGCACCAAAAAAGAGCATTTGCCTTATTTAGGGGATTTGTGACAAGGCCATGAACCCCTGGGGATTCAATATCACCCCATGCAATAAGCATTCAACCCATTTTTTTATTACAACCAGTAAGGAGTAGTTCATGAAAACTTTGCAAAAGACAGCAATCTCTGCGGCAGCAGTAGCTTTGTTGGCAGGCCTTTCAACTGCAGCATTCGCAGCTGACGAGCCAGCAGCACCAGAAGTAAGCCCAATCACTGCTAACGTAACTGTTGCAAGCAACTATATCTATCGTGGTTTGACACAAACCAATAACAAGCCAGCGATTCAAGGTGGCTTTGACTACGCGCATGAGAGCGGTTTCTATGTAGGTAACTGGAACTCAAATATTAGCTGGATCAGCGACCAATACGGTGGTGGTGGTTCTAAGCCTGGAAGCGGCACTGGCGCTGTTACAGCTCCAATCGAAATGGACTTTTATGCTGGTTTCAAGAAGGAGTTAATCGGCGAAGGTTTTGCCTCTGACTTTGGCGTATTGCAGTACTACTACCCAGTTTCAGGGATGTTTGCCAATGCACCTACTGGAACTCAAATTCAAGGTAACCCAACTTATCGTCAAGCTTCAGGCTCATCCCCAAGTACAACGGAAGTTTATGCGGCACAAAACTTTACTGCTGGTCCTGTAACTGGTTTCTTCAAATTCTCATATGCCTTGAGTAACCTCTTCGGTATCTATAACTCTAAAGGTTCTTTTTACCCAGATTTGACAGCAAACTATGACACTGGTTTCTACGGAGTTGGCTTGGTTGGTCACGTTGGCTACCAGTATGTTCCAAACAATACTGTTTCTTCTGTAGCCCAGCTTGCTGCTAATGGCAATCCTGCTAGCATGGCTGGTACATACAACTTAAGCTATGCTGACTGGAAGTTTGGTTTCACTAAGGACTTTGGTGGTGGCTTGTCAGGTACCGCTTACTACACTGGTACTTCTGTAGCTAAGACAGGCGGTAACTACATGTACACAACTCCTAACGGCGGCAACGCTGGTCGTGCTAACGCAGTTGTAGCTTTGACAAAAACTTTCTAATTTCCACTCTGAACGGAGAAACACATGAAATTAATTACCGCAATCATCAAGCCCTTCAAGCTTGACGAAGTGCGCGAAGCTCTCTCGGAAGTGGGAGTTTCGGGCATTACCGTCACTGAAGTTAAAGGCTTTGGTCGTCAAAAAGGTCACACCGAGTTGTATCGTGGTGCTGAGTATGTTGTCGACTTTTTACCTAAAGTAAAAATTGAAGCTGCTGTTGAAGATGGCATCTTGGAGCGTGCGATTGAAGCAATTGAAAAATCAGCACGTACTGGCAAGATTGGCGATGGCAAGATTTTTGTCTCTCCAGTTGAGCACGTCATTCGTATTCGCACCGGTGAAACCGGCGCGTCAGCACTTTAAAGAGAGGTTCAAAATGTTAACTTGGATGAAACGACTCGTTGCTGGTGGTGCTATGGCTTTGGCTATTGGCGCTACTGGTGTAATGGTTACTTCGCCAGCGCATGCTGATGAAGTAAAAAAACCAGCTGTAACAGCTCCTGCTGCTACTCCTGCTGCTGCAGAACCTGCTCCTGTTCTTTGCTCTGAAAAGTGCAATAAAGGTGACACTGCTTGGATGATGGTCTGTACAGCATTAGTGCTGTTGATGACTCTTCCTGGCTTGGCGTTGTTCTACGGTGGTTTGACACGTAGCAAGAACATCTTGTCTATCTGTATGCAATGTTTCATGGTCTTCTCTTTGATTTCAGTGCTATGGGCGATTTATGGCTATAGCTTTGCATTCACGGAAGGCGGAGCATTCATCGGTGGATTAGATCGCCTCTTCTTGGGCGGTATGAATCCAGACTCAGTAGCAGCAACCTTTAGTAAGGGTGTTGTGATTCCTGAGTATGTATTTATGGCTTTCCAAGCGGTGTTCGCAACTATTACTTGCTGCTTGATCATTGGTTCTTTTGCTGAGCGCGCTAAGTTCTCTGCAATCTTGGTATTCATGGTGATTTGGTTCACTTTGAGCTACCTGCCAATCGCTCACATGGTTTGGTTCTGGCCTGGTCCAGATGACATCAAAGATGCTGCATCACTCGAAGCGATTACTGCTCGTGCTGGTTGGTTGTGGCAAAAAGGTGTTCTCGACTTTGCTGGTGGTACCGTTGTGCATATCAATGCTGCGATCGCTGGTTTGGTTGGTTCCTTTGTAATCGGCAAGCGTTTGGGCTACGGCAAAGAAGCAATGAAGCCACATAACTTAGTTTATGTAATGTCTGGCGCTGCTCTCTTGTGGTTCGGCTGGTTTGGTTTCAATGCTGGTTCAGCTCTTGAAGCAAACGGTAGCGCTGCCTTGGCATTCGTGAATACTTATTTAGCTACCGCTGCTGCTGTATTGGGTTGGTCAGTTGCTGAGTGGGTTCTCAAAGGTAAGCCATCAATGTTAGGTGCTGCATCTGGTTGCGTAGCTGGTTTAGTTGCAATTACTCCTGCTGCTGGTTTCGTTGGCCCAATGGGTGCAATCGTAATCGGTGTTATCGCTGGCGTAATCTGCCTCTGGGGTGTTACTGGTCTCAAGAAGATTTTGGGTTCAGATGACAGCTTGGACGTGTTTGGTGTTCATGGTGTAGGTGGTATTACTGGTGCATTATTGACTGGTGTATTCGCTGACCCAGCTTTGGGTGGAACAGGTATCTGGGATTATGTAGCCAATGCAGTTGCTCCTGATTACTCTGTTGCTAGCCAATTGTGGATCCAGGCTCAAGGCGTGATTACCACTGTAATTTGGTCTGGCGTAGTTTCTTTCGTAGCCTTCAAATTGATCGATATCGTGATTGGTTTGCGCGTTAAGGAAGAAGAAGAGCGCGAAGGCTTGGATATCAGCTCACACGGTGAGACTGCTTACGAGTCTTAATCAGTAGATTTACCCCTCACTGGGCGGCCCTAGTTGGCTGCCTAGTTTTAAGCGCGGGATCCTCGGATCCCGCGTCTTTCTTTTAATAATCTTACAATGGTGGAATGGTTCCACATCTCATTACTGCACTCACCGGCCCTTTGCTCGAATTAGAGTCAAAGGTTCTAGAAGCGACCCCAACCATTGAGCGTTGGTTCAGGCTGGAATGGCAAGAACATACCCCGCCTTTCTACTGTTCTGTCGATTTACGCAATTCTGGCTTTAAGTTAGCTCCAGTTGATACCAATCTTTTCCCAGGAGGGTTTAATAACCTTTCGCCGCAGATGTTGCCGCTTGCTGTTCAGGCTGCCATGGCTGCCATTGAGAAGATTTGCCCTGAGGCCAAAAACTTATTGCTGATACCAGAACGACATACACGCAATACTTTCTATTTGCAGAACATTGCGCGCTTGTCTTCGATTTTGCGTCAAGCTGGCTTAAATGTTCGACTAGGTACTTTCTCTGAAGAAATTAAGAAGCCAACCTGGATTGATTTACCCGATGGCAATCGCTTGTTGATGGAGCCACTTTCTCGATTAGGTCTCAAGAAACAACGTTTAGGGTTAAAAGATTTTGATCCTTGCTCGATCCTGTTAAATAACGACTTATCCGCAGGCATTCCTCCGATTCTGGAGAATATCTATGAGCAGTACTTGCTGCCGGGCTTACATGCTGGTTGGCATGTTCGTCGTAAATCAAATCACTTTGCCGCCTATGAAGAGGTGGCAAAGAAATTTGCCAAAGTTGTAGATATCGATCCATGGATGATCAACCCTTACTTTACTAGTTGCTCCAATATTAATTTTCACGAGCGTAAGGGCGAAGACGAACTTCAAACTGCCGTAGAACAAGTCTTGAAAAAGACTGCTAAGAAGTATCGTGAATACGGTATTAAAGAGAAGCCTTATGTCGTAGTAAAAGCTGATGCTGGTACTTATGGCATGGGTGTGATGGTAGTCAATGATCCCGCGCAGTTAAAGGGCTTGAATCGTAAAGACCGCAACAAGATGAGTGTGGTCAAGGAAGGCCTTGAGGTCAGTGATGTATTGATTCAGGAGGGTGTGTATACCTTCGAGAAGGTCAATGAAGCGGTTGCTGAGCCCGTGGTGTACATGATTGATCGCTATGTCATTGGCGGCTTCTATCGTGTTCATACTGACCGTGGGCCAGATGAGAACCTGAACGCTCCCGGCATGCATTTTGTACCTCTAGCCTTCGAGCAAAACTCGATGCCTGATCTAGGGGCTAAGCCAGGTAGCGCCGCTCCAAATCGCTTCTATCTGTATGGTGTGGTTGCTCGCTTAGCGCTGCTTGCTGCATCATTGGAGCTAGAGCGAACCGATCCCAATGCTGAAGCTGCATAAATAAATCACCAATCTCTCAATAGAAATAATGAACCTTCTTTTTATTGCAGACCCCCTTGAATCTTTTAAGATTCAAAAAGATTCCACACTCGCAATGATGCGAGCAGCGCAAGAGGCTGGGCACTACTTATGGTTTTGTCAAAGTCGCAATGTGTTGTGGAGAGATGATTTCGTAGTAGCTGATTGCCAATCTTTAGTGATTAAGCCCGGCTCCACGAACTGGTTTGAGTTGGGTGAGATTGAGTCTCGAACACTCAAGTCTTTTTCTGCTGTGCTCATGCGCACAGACCCTCCTTTCGATATTGAATATCTCAATACCACTTGGTTGTTATCGGCTGCAGTACGTCAGGGCGCGAAAGTATTTAACGAGCCAAGCGCTGTTCGAGATCATTCAGAAAAACTATCTATTACAGAGTTTCCAGAACTGATTCCGCCTACCTTGGTCACGCGTGAATTAGCTGCGGTAGAGCTTTTTCATCAGGAACATCGCGATATCGTGATTAAGCCTTTAGATGGCATGGGCGGCATGGGTGTATTTAGGGTTGGGGCTGATGGACTCAATCTTGCTAGCATTGTAGAAACGCTTGGCGAGAATGGCGCAAGAACCCTGATGGTTCAGCGTTTTCTGCCAGAAATTGCCCAGGGCGACAAACGGGTGCTTTTAATTGGCGGAGAGGTAGTGCCATTTGCGCTAGCTCGCATTCCGCAGGGTAGCGAAATTCGGGGTAATTTGGCTGCCGGTGGCAAAGGCGTAGCGATGCCTTTAACCGAGACCGAAAAAGGGATTGCTGAAAAATTAGCCCCTGTTTTAAATCAGCGTGGATTATTCTTGGTAGGGTTGGATTTAATTGGTGGTTATCTCACCGAAATTAATGTGACGAGCCCTACTTGTTTTGTTGAAATTACTGACCAAAGCAACTTTAATGTTGCGCAATTTTGGTTGGCAGCGCTAGAGAAAGCATTGGCATAAATATGGTTGGAATTGTCATCGTTGCTCACACACCGGTTGCCAGCGCAATGCTGGGGTTTGCTGAGCATACTTTTGGTGTATTGCCTGAGCGTGTTCGAGCAGTGGATATCCCTCCTCATGAAGATACCAAGGCAAGCTTTGATCGCGTGATGAAGGCGGCTTATGGTGTGAACACAGGCAACGGCGTCTTAATCCTGACAGATGTTATGGGTGCAACTCCTGCTAATGTGGCCTCAAAGTTAGAGGCCTTGGGTCCTTTATCGGGATTGAATGCGCCTGTAATTGTGTTGGCGGGATTAAACCTTCCTATGCTGATGCGTTGCATTTCTCATCGCGGAGAAAATCTGGAAGACTTGGCGCAAAAAGCCCTTGCTGGTGGACAGAATGGCATCTTGCGCTTAGGTGCAAAAGTAAATCAAGAATAGATAAGGGCCAGCACACTATGCCTTCGGTAGAAATCGAAATCATCAATAAATTAGGCTTGCATGCGCGCGCATCTGCCAAGCTATCTCAATTAGCCGCTCAGTTTCCCTGTGAAATATTTCTGTCACGTAATGGGCGTCAAATTAATGCGAAGAGCATTATGGGTGTGATGATGTTGGCGGCCGGTATCGGCAGCACTGTGACCCTTGAGACTGTGGGCGAAAAGGCGGATGAAGCTATGCAGGCACTCACCGCCTTAATTAATGACCGATTTGGTGAGGGTGAGTAAATAGTATGACTTTTGCATTGCACGGAATTCCAGTATCGAAAGGCATTGCCATTGGCAAGGCGGTACTGATTTCTCGTGCAGCATTAGAAGTCAGTCATCACCTGATTGAGGCTGGTAAAGAAGAGGCTGAAGCACAAAAGCTATTAGACGCATTTGATCAGGTTCGCCTAGAGCTTGAGCAATTGCGCCAAGGATTGCCAAAAGATGCCCCGCAAGAGATGGCGGCATTCTTAGACGTGCACGGCATGATATTGGCGGACCCAGCATTGGCTGAGAAGCCCATTAAACTCATTCGCACGCAACGATTAAATGCAGCATGGGCCTTAACTACTGAGTTGAATGATCTGTTGGAGCAATTTGCAGACATTGAGGATGCGTATTTAAAGGAACGCGCCAACGATATTCGTCAGGTTGCTGAACGCGTGATTAAGGCATTAAATGCCCAGAAAAAAGATCCATTAAACGATGCCGATTTTTTGCCAACCAGTGATATCGGCGTTGAGTCCATCATCGTTGCCCACGATATTGCTCCGCATGACATGCTGCGTTTTAAAGAGCATGCTTTTACCGGATTTGTAACGGATCTGGGTGGTAAAACTTCCCATACGGCTATCGTGGCGCGCAGCATGGAAATACCCGCAGTAGTTGGTGTGCGCCATGCCAGCGAAATGATTCGTCATGGTGATTGGTTGGTGCTAGATGGCGATCGAGGAGTTGTAGTAGTTGCCCCAGATGAGCAGCTACTAGCCGAATATCGCAAACTACAAGCTCAGGTTCTCAAAGAAGCTCGCAAGCTCCAACAGTTAAAGCATGCAAAAACAGAAACAGCTGACCGTGTTGAGATTGAGTTGTTTGCCAATATTGAATTACCAGAAGATGCTATTCAGGCGGTAAAGCTAGGGGCTGTAGGGGTTGGTTTATTCCGTTCTGAATTTTTATTCATGGACCGTAAACAGGCTTTGCCAGATGAAGAGCAGCAATACCAAGAATATCGTCGCGTAGTCGATTTAATGCATGGCTTACCTGTCAACATCAGAACGATTGACGTTGGTGCAGATAAGGCATTGGGCGGCGGCGGCGATATTTCTCAAACAGGCACATCACCATTGGGCTTGCGGGCAATCCGCTGGTCTTTAACGGAGCCTGAAATCTTTTTAACGCAGCTCAGAGCAATCCTGCGTGCATCAGCACATGGTCAAGCGCGCATCATGATTCCGATGTTGGCACATGCTAAAGAGATTGATGAAACATTTAGACTGATTGAAAAAGCGAAACAGCAATTGCATCAGCGGGGCAAAGCATTTAATCCGAATATCCAAGTTGGCGCAATGATTGAGATTCCGGCTGCTGCTTTAGTGCTGCCTTTGTTTATTAAGCGATTCGATTTTCTTTCTATTGGAACGAATGATTTAATTCAGTACACACTAGCGATTGATCGTGCAGATCATGCAGTTGCCCATTTATATGACCCATTACATCCAGCGATATTGAATTTATTAGCCAATATCATTGAGCAAGCTAAACGTGCTAATGTGCCTGTGGCTGTTTGTGGCGAGATGGCTGGTGATCCTGCATTAACGAAGTTATTGCTTGCCTTGGGTTTAACGGATTTCTCAATGCACTTCAGCCAGTTATTGCTGGTCAAGCGGGAAATTCTTCAGGCCAATGTCGGCTTGTTAAAAGCCCGCGTTGCTAGAGTCTTGAAGGCATACGAGCCAGAAGAGCAGGCAAAGGCTCTAGAGCGACTGCTGTCTTAATTATTTATTGCGCTGCCTAGTGGGCTGAGCCGCATACCGAACACTCGGAATTACGGCTAATACGGATTTCATTGATTTGGGTCGTACGCCCATTCCAAAGCAACATACGGCCCACCAAAGGCTCTCCAAAACCAATTAATACCTGCAGGGCTTGAGCGGCTTGCATGGCTCCAATGATCCCTACTAGAGGCGAGAAGATGCCCATGCTGGAGCAACTGACTTCTTCAAATACTTCATCTGGAGAAAAGATGCAGGCATAGCATGGTGAGCTTGGATTTCGCAGATCAAAGACGCTCACTTGACCATCGAACTTGAGAGCTGAGCCTGAAACCAATGGAATTTGATGTTTAACGCAGGCAGCATTAATAAGGTGTCTGGTTGAAAAGTTATCTGTGCAATCGAGCACAACATCAACGCTTGGCAGCAGTTCATCTAATAGCGAAGCTGTGGCTTTAGCCTGAATGGTTTCAATCTGAATGCTGGAGTTAAGGCGTTGTAAAAATTCTTTTCCTGAAGCAACTTTGCTTTTGCCAACGCTACTTTCGGTATGCATGATTTGACGCTGCAAATTGGTGAGCTCTACATCATCATGATCTACTAGGGTGATGTGTCCCACTCCGGCAGCGGCTAAATAGGGGGCGGCAGCACTACCTAAGCCGCCGGCGCCGATGACTAATGCATGTGATTGGAGAAGCTTCTCTTGGCCAGCAACATCAATCTCGTCAAGCAGCAAGTGCCTTGAGTATCGAAGTAACTGCTCGTCATTCATGTGCCAGCCGCAGAGATTAAAAGATTATTCGAGTTTGGATGAGGAGCGTTTCACGGGCTGGCCATTAATAAAGGCTACTGCCTGAGAAAGCATGAAGTCATCTGCACTGCCTAGCTCAGGCGGTTTCTTATTCTTATCTTTCTCTTTTTCTTCAGGAGTCTTCTTGGCATTTTTCTCTTCAATGCGCTGCAGCTCTTCGAGGCGACGTTGTTCGCGATCTTTAATCAGATTATCTTCAGCAGACTGCTTATTGCGTAAGTGTTTCTCGCTATCGATCTCACGAGTGATTAAGACATCATCTGGATCACCATCTTTGTTTTGGTCTACTGGGATATCTGGTTTCACACCAAAAGCCTGAATCGACTTACCACTTGGGGTGTAGTAATAAGCGGTAGTAATCTTCAGTGCTGAATCATTGGTCAGGGGGCGAACGGTTTGGACAGAGCCCTTACCAAAGGTCGTTTTTCCAATAATGGTTGCGCGTTTATAGTCCTGGAGTGCGCCAGCCACAATCTCAGAGGCTGAGGCGGAATAAGCGTTTACCAAGACCGCCATAGGTAATTTCTTAAATATCGCTGGAACACCCGCCAAAGGGTCGCCAGACTCATTTAGGCGATACATCGCTGGCGTTGCATTAAATACCTGTTTTGAATCTGGGGACTGGCCTTTAGTGGAGACAATAACTGCGTCAGCAGGCAAGAATGCTGCAGCCACACCTACGGCTCCTTGCAATAGACCGCCGCCATTGTTGCGCAGATCAAGAATGATGCCTTTGAGTTTTGGATCTTGATTGGCAATATCGGTTAATTTCTTAGCAAGATCAGGAACGGTGCGCTCCTGAAAGCTGGTGATGCGTACCCAAGCAATATCGTTATCCAGAATTTTTGTTTTGACTGATTGAACTTGAATCTCTGCGCGAGTGATTGTGACCGGAAAGCTACGCTCTTCACTCTTACGAAATACCGTCAAAGTAATTTTGGTTCCAGGTTCGCCGCGCATAGTGCGTACCGCTTTGTCTAGAGACATACCGCGTACAGGTTTGTCATCAAGGCGTGTAATGAGGTCTCCGGCTTGAAGACCCGCGCGAGCAGCAGGACTATCTTCAATTGGATTGAGTACTTTCACTACACCATCTTCAGAAGTGATTTCAATACCAAGTCCAGCAAACTTTCCAGAGGTCATCTCTTGCATTTCTGCAAAATCTTTTTTATCTAAGAAAGTGGAATGAGGATCAAGACTACTGACCATTCCTTTAACAGCATCCGTTAATAGTTGCTTGTCTTCAATAGGCTCAACGTATTCGCGCTTAATTTGGGCAAAGACATTGGAGAGCGTGCGAAGCTCATCCAGCGGTAGCTGAGGGCTTTGCTGGGCGGTCGCGGAGAGCTGTATCGTGGCTGCTACGCCGGCGATAAGGCCAACGGCTATCAGGGCGAAATTCTTTAGAAATTGGCGCATATCTCTTTTGCTTTAATCCAAATAAAAGTGTTGAATAGGTTTGAGGTTGTCATCTAACTCATAAACAAGTGGCACACCATTAGGTACGTTCACTTCCATGATGGCTTCATCAGACATTTGATCTAAATACTTAATGAGTGAGCGAATACTGTTGCCGTGTGCTACTAGTAAAACGCGTTTGCCAGCTTTGAGTGCGGGTGCAATAGATTCATTCCACAAGGGTAACACTCGCTCCACATTATCTTTCAGGCATTCGCCCAAAGGAATATCGGAAGGATTGAGCTTTGAGTAACGGGGATCATTTTTAGGGTGACGCTCATCATCATGCTCAAGTAGCGGTGGACGTACATCATAGGAGCGACGCCAAATATGAACTTGTTCATCGCCATATTTAGTTGCCGTTTCAGTTTTATTCAATCCGGTGAGTGCGCCATAGTGACGTTCGTTTAAGCGCCAGCTATGAACAACAGGGAGCCACATCAAATCCATGGCATCTTGCACGTGCCAAAGAGTGCGAATGGCACGCCTTAAAACGGAGGTATAGGCAATATCAAATTCATAGCCTGCTTTTTTGAGGTTTTCACCTGCTGCGATGGCCTGTTCTGCGCCTTTAGGGGTTAAGTCGACATCCGCCCAGCCAGTGAAGCGGTTTTCAAGGTTCCAGGCGGATTCGCCATGACGAATAAGGACAAGTTGTTTCATAGAGCCATTCTATAATCTGGTGATGAACTTTCTTACGCAAATTGATAATTTAGCGCTTATTGCCCTGCTGTTGGTTTCAGGCATAGCGCTTTTCCTACCCTCATTATCTACGCTTATTGGCGGGAAAGGCTTAACGCCTACTGAAGCGACGATTTGGATTAATCGTCGCAAAGCCTATGTCTTGGACCTGCGCTCGGAGGAGGCTTTCAAATCAGGGCATTTACCTGGCGCCAAATTTGCCAATGCTGCTGGCTTAACTGCAGCCATTGAAAAGCTCAAGTTAGACCGCAAGCACCCAGTGGTCTTGGTTTGTGAAACGGGCTCCCAGTCACGCAAACTCGTAGCCGAAGCTCAAAAACTAGGCTTTGCCGAAGTAGGCGCTTTAGATGGCGGCGTGCTGGCTTGGAAAGCAGCAGCCCTACCTTTAGTGAAGTAAGGAGAAATCGATGCCTCCAGTAACAATGTATAGCACCCAAGTTTGCCCTTACTGCGTCATGGCGGAAAAGTTGCTGACTAAAAAAGGCGTTGCTAATCTCGAAAAGATTTTGATTGATCGTGATCCGGCCCAGCGCGAAATAATGATGACACGCACTGGCCGCCGCACTGTTCCACAAATCTATATAGGTGACACGCATGTTGGTGGTTATGACGACTTAGTGGCATTAGATCGGGCTGGAAAGCTTGATCCCTTATTAGCTTAATAGATTAAACATACAAAGAAAGTTAGCAATGACTGAAAAATCCCCAGCACCCCAGGCAAGTGCCGAGCAAGCTAAAGAACCTGGATTTCGTATTCAGCGAATTTACTTAAAAGATGTATCTCTTGAGCAACCAAATGCTCCGCAGATTTTGTTGGTTGCGTCTGAGCCACAAGTGCAGGTTGAGGTTGATATCTCCGTTGCACCCTTAAGTGAGGGGATCTTTGAGGTGGCTCTAAGCTCCACCGTGACTGCTAAAGTCGATACCAAAGTACTATTCTTGGTAGAAGCAAAACAAGCTGGCATCTTTGAATTTAGCAACATTCCGGTTGAGCAAATTGATCCCATGCTTGGTATTGCTTGCCCAACGATTCTGTACCCGTATTTGCGTTCAAATATTGCCGACATTATTAGTCGCGCAGGCTTCCAGCCAATTCATTTGAATGAGATTAATTTCCACGGCATGTACGAACATCGTTTGATGCAAGCTCAACAAGAAGCTGCTGCCAAGGATGGTGCAGCCGCTGAGAGTAAGCCTCACTAAGCTCAACGAGCGAGCCCACAGATCATGAAAGTGACACTGCTTGGTGCTGGTGCCTGGGGAACGGCGATGGCCGCGCAAGCAGCTCGCTTTCTCCAAGAAGGTGATGTTGTTTTATGGTCTCGTAGCAAACAACAGTTAAAAGAAATTGAAGAGAGCGCTGAAAATCGCGCTTATCTTTCAGGGATTCAGTTGCCTAGAGGCCTCAAGTTTGAGAGCAACTTTTCTACTGCTATCAAAAGACTTTCTAGTGATGATTTATTGGTCATTGCTACACCAATGTCGGGGCTTTCAGAAACAATCGCCCAAGCTTTAAAGATTGCTGAGCACCCACTCAATATTATTTGGCTCTGCAAAGGTCTTGAGCCGAATACCGCCTTATTGCCCCACCAGGTTGTAGAGCGTGAGAGCAAGATACACTCTCATGGAATAACGCATTCATATGGCGCCTTATCTGGCCCAAGCTTTGCGCGTGAGGTTTGTGAAGGTATGCCTTGCGCTTTAACCGTTGCTAGCAAATCTCCTAAGTTATGTGAAGCAGTGCAGACCGCTTTCCATCACGGCAATATGCGCGTGTATTCAAGCGATGATTTAATTGGTGTGGAATTGGGTGGGGCAATTAAGAATGTCTTGGCGATTGCTGCAGGTATTGGTGATGGCTTAGATTTGGGTTTGAACGCACGCGCTGCAGTTCTCACACGCGGTTTAGCAGAGATGATGCGCATTGTGAAGGCTGCCGGTGGCAAATCTGAAACTTGTATGGGCTTAACTGGTGTTGGAGATTTAATCTTGACTGCCACTGGTGACCTTTCTCGCAATCGTCGCGTTGGTCTTGAGCTTGCTGCTGGTAAGTCGCTGCCTGAGGTTCTTGCCAGTCTTGGTCACGTTGCTGAGGGTGTGCTTTGTGCAGAGGCGGTTGGCGACTTGGCAAAACGCCTAGGGGTTGACATGCCGATTACTACGATGATGGGTGAAGTGCTCTCTGGAAAATTGAAGCCACATGATGCTGTTAAAAAGCTCATGGGGCGTGATCCTAAAATAGAATCGTAATTACAGCATCTGGGTCAATTTGTTATTGACCGCCAGCAAGGCCATTCTGCCGCCATGCTTCATAGACGACGATTGCTACAGTATTTGATAAGTTCAGACTACGACTGCTATCTTGCATCGCCAGACGCATGCGATTCTCATTCGGAATCGAGTCTCTGACTTCATCCGTAATGCCTTTGGTTTCAGAGCCAAATATAAAGTAATCATCGGGCGCGTATTTGCCTTCATGAAACTTTCCTGAGCCCTTGGTAGTCAATGCAAAGAGATGCTGAGAATCGGGTTGCTCATCCTTTAAAAACTGCGCCCAATTTTTGTGGACTTTGACGCGTGCAAACTCGTGATAGTCCAAGCCCGCTCTACGCAACTTAGCATCTTCCATTGGAAATCCAAGCGGCTCAATTAAATGCAGCTTGGCGCCAGTGTTTGCACACAAACGAATAATGTTTCCAGTGTTAGGTGGAATCTCGGGTTCGAATAAAACAATATTAAACATACGGCACTCTTTAGATTGGTCGCGCAGCTCGAAGTACTACCCAATTAATTACGCGAGATACACCATTGTCCTTCAGAACGCGCGCAATTTCATTAAGAGTTGCGCCGCTTGTCATCACATCATCAAACACAATCACAGTCTTGTTTGTGAGCTGCTGAATATAACGCTCTTCAAGGTAAAACATTCCCTGAATGGCTAGTTGGCGATTGCTTAAGGTGCTGCCGGCCTGGTGCTCTGCATAATGATGGCGCTGCAGCATATAAGGTGATTTTTGAATATACCCTCCACACTGAATTCGTTTAGCAATTTCCCAACTTTGATTGAAACCACGCCGTGTTAACTTCTCAATACTGAGCGGCACTGGCAGTAAATAATCAGCAGAGATATCTTCAAGCTCCTGACTGAGAAGTAAGTTCCATGTTCTGCCAAGGGCATTAGCAAATGCAATGCGTTTTTGATACTTCAATTCATGCAGTGGAGTTTGTAGCAATCCATCATAGCGATCCAAGCAATGGGTTGCATCAAAGTATGGTCGAGAGATTTGGCATTGCACACAACGTTGCTCTGCAATTTCTGGTGCCTGAAGTGCTATGCCACATTGATAGCAGCATTGGTAGTTCATTAAGCCATCATCTCGCAATTGATTGAGACAGCGATCGCATAGGGATGATTTTTGAAACTCCTGACAAGCAATGCAGGCTGTTGGCAAAAGCTGCTCACAAATAGTTTGAAAAATGTTCTCTGGAAATCGCATGGGGCGCTGAGTATACTGAGCCAATGACCCAGCCCCTTAGATGGTTACAAGACGAAATTGCAGATCGCATGCTGCAGAAATTAGACATCGTTAAGCTTGATGTAAAAGACATCTTAGTGGTGCCCGATTTTGCTGGTAAGCATTTATATACGCTCGCTCAGCGCTATCCAAGGGCGCGCATTTTTAGCATCACCGAAAAAGGTGTTTCAGGATTTCAAATGTGGCGCGCTAAAGCGCTGAGTAATTGGCGATCCTTATTTGCCAGCAACACTAGCCCCTTCGCAAGTTACATCTCGTCTGGAAGATTTGATATTCCCGACAATTCTGTTGATTTAGTGTTCAGCGATCTTTTACTGCACGATTTGCCTGATCCGAAGCATTTTTTGCAGGAGTGTTGGCGCGTTCTGCGCGAGGGCGGCTTAATCACATTTAGCTATTTAGGGCCCGATACCGGAAAAGAGTTGCGCGCCTTGGAGCTTCCGGACGTAAAGCTGAAGAATTTATTGAGCCCCTGGGATATGCACGATATGGGAGACGCTTTGCTTGGGGAATGGTTTTCTGATCCTGTAATGGACATGGAGTACCTCACTTTGGATTACGAGAAACCTACTTTATTACTGGCTGATATGAGTGCGCTGAAATTGATGCATTCCACCTCTCCCAAAGTGATTGAAAAAGAGGTTTTGCCGCAAAAAGTCACTTTAGAGGTGGTTTATGGGCACGCGTGGGCCCTTGGAAAGCACCTCGCAAAGGCAAAGGACAACGTCGCCTACATTGATCTAAATCAAATTGGGCACAAGACTAGGTGAGATTCTGCCTAAGTGTAAGTGCTTACTATCATTTAAACCTCGACCAAGATTGGTTCAAGCTGGGTTAACCCGGTTTGTTCTTGTATCTAATTAACCCTATAATCACGGCTGTAAGTATTAGCTTGAGACCGTTTTTTGGGCATTTTGTGGCATTTTTGCTGCTTTGCTCACGACAATAAACAGAGAATAAGATGAATTTATTTGGAAAAGTCACTAGGGCTTCGCTCTATTTCGCAGTAGCTTTTGGTACTGCATTTGCTCATGCAGCAGAGAATATGCCTGGTGGCCCAGCTGTTAATCAGCTGAATTTTACGCCTCCTGCAACGAAAATCATGCAAGAGATTCATTGGTTGCATTGGATGATGTTGGTCATTTGCGCAGTGATTTTTATTGGTGTTTTCGGAGTGATGTTCTATTCCATCTTGAAGCATCGCAAATCATTGGGTCACAAATCAGCTTCTTTTCACGAGAGCACAACTGTTGAAATCATTTGGACAGTCATTCCGCTGTTGATCGTGATCGGCATGGCATTACCAGCAACAAAAACTGTTGTGGCGATGAAAGACACCACTAACTCTGACATCACTATTAAGACCACTGGTTATCAGTGGAAGTGGGGTTACGACTACATCAAGGGCGAAGGCGAAGGCATTAGCTTCTTGTCTACCTTGTCAACATCACGTGAAGCAATTAACAACTTGGCACCCAAATCAAATACCTATTTGATGGAAGTAGACAATGAAATGGTTGTGCCAGTAGGTAAAAAAATTCGTTTGATCACTACTGCTAATGACGTGATTCACGCTTGGACTATTCCAGCGTTTGGCGTTAAGCAAGATGCGATCCCAGGCTTCGTACGTGACACTTGGTTCAGAGCCGACAAGATTGGCACATTCCGCGGTCAGTGCTCTGAGCTTTGTGGTGCAGAGCACGCTTTCATGCCTATCGTTGTCAAAGTAGTTTCACCAGAGGACTACACCGCTTGGGTTGCTGAGAAGAAAAAAGCAATGGGCGCAGGCGGCGATGATCCATCGAAGGTTTATACCTTGGATGAACAGAAAGAGCGCGGCGCAAAAGTTTATGCAGCGAACTGTGCAGCTTGCCACCAGCCAAATGGCAAAGGTGCTGGCGCGTTCCCCGCATTGGATGGCAGTAAAGTGGTTAATGGACCTAAAGCAGGCCAATTTAATATTTTGCTGAACGGTAAAAATGCAATGCCGAAGTGGGGCGGTGTCCTTTCCGACGGAGATATCGCAGCCGTTATTACCTACACCCGTAATTCATGGGGTAATAAAACGGGCGAAGTGATTCAGACCCAAGAAATTATTACCGCACGCGGCCAGTAAATCAGATTAACTAATACAGATAAAACGAAACCGGAGTAATCCATGAGCACAGTCTCTACTACCCACGACCACGCACACGATCACGCGCATGATGATCACACGCCACACGGATGGCGTCGTTGGTTATTTGCAACCAACCACAAAGACATCGGTACGATGTATTTGATCTTCTCGTTTGTTAGCTTGTTAGCTGGCGGCACTATGGCGTTGGGAATTCGTCTGGAATTGTTCCAGCCTGGTTTGCAATTCTTCCGCCCTGAGTTCTTTAATCAGCTAACAACCATGCATGGCTTGGTAATGGTGTTCGGTGCGATCATGCCGGCATTCGTTGGCTTCGCGAACTGGATGGTGCCCTTGCAAATTGGCGCATCCGATATGGCGTTTGCTCGTATGAATAACTTTAGCTTCTGGATTCTTCCGGTTGCTGCAACATTGTTGTTCAGTTCATTCCTAGTTCCTGGCGGTGCTCCATCTGGTGGTTGGACTATTTACGCTCCATTGACCTCACAAATGGGTCCTGGCATGGACATGGCTATTTTTGCTCTGCATTTATTGGGCGCCTCATCCATCATGGGTTCGATCAACATCATCGTGACCATCTTGAATATGCGCGCTCCTGGCATGACTTTGATGAAGATGCCAATGTTCTGCTGGACTTGGTTAATTACTGCTTACTTGTTAATTGCTGTGATGCCTGTATTGGCTGGCGCAATCACCATGGTTCTAACTGACCGTCATTTCGGTACCTCATTCTTCTCCGCAGTTGGCGGTGGCGACCCAATCATGTTCCAGCATATTTTCTGGTTCTTTGGTCACCCAGAGGTTTACATCATGATTCTTCCAGCATTCGGAATCATTAGTGAAATTGTTCCTGCTTTCTCCAGAAAGACGCTGTTTGGTTATAGCTCTATGGTTTATGCAACATCGTCTATCGCGATCTTATCATTCATCGTTTGGGCTCACCACATGTTTGCAACCGGTATGCCTGTAACTGGCCAGCTGTTCTTCATGTACGCAACAATGTTGATCGCTGTTCCAACTGGCGTGAAGATTTTTAACTGGGTCGCAACCATGTGGAAAGGTTCGATGACCTTTGAAACGCCAATGTTGTGGGCTATTGGCTTCATCTTCGTATTTACGATGGGTGGCTTTACTGGTTTGATCTTAGCAATGGCGCCAATTGACATCGGTTTGCAAGATACCTACTATGTTGTGGCTCACTTCCACTATGTATTGGTAGCGGGCTCATTGTTTGCAATGTTCGCTGGCTTCTACTACTGGTGTCCTAAGTGGACTGGCTTTATGGCCAATGAAACTCGCGGCAAGATCCATTTTTGGACCTCCTTGATTTTCTTTAACATCACATTCTTCCCAATGCACTTCTTGGGCTTAGCAGGCATGCCACGTCGTTATGCCGACTATCCTACTCAGTTTGCAGATTTCAATATGGTTGCTTCAATCGGTGCATTGGGCTTTGGCTTGTCTCAGGTCTATTTCTTGTTCTTCGTTGTGCTTCCTGCATACCGTGGTCAAGGTGAAAAAGCACCGATGAAGCCATGGGATGGAGCTAAAGGTTTGGAGTGGACTATTCCTTCTCCAGCGCCACATCACACTTTTGAAACTCCGCCTAGTGCAGAGCAAATGCGTGAAGCAGGAATTTAAGTCGTCAGAGAAGCAAGTCCTTGCTGCGAATAATCGCAGGATGGGCTTCATTCTTTTGAGTGTTGTATTGGTATTTTTTATTGGTATTGTGATTAAACGGAGTATGTTGGGTTAATCCCGCGATGACGATGGTTTCAACTCAATCACTGAATCGCCAGATTTTATTAAAGCTCTTAATTGCAGCGGTAATGATGTTTGGATTTGGTTACGCACTAGTCCCAATGTATAAAGCCTTGTGTGAGGCTACCGGGATTAATGTTGTAACGAGCAAAAATGACTATGGTGTCAGAGCCTTCAGCCCAAACAGGGTTGGCAATACCCAAGTTAACTATGCACGTACGGTGACGATTGAGTTTGACTCTAATAGCCGAGGTCCGTTTACTTTTAAGCCGGTAAAGAATTTTTTAGAAGTGCATCCTGGTGAAATGACTGAGATTGTTTATGAGGTCACTAATAATCAGAATCGCCAAGTGCGAGCACAGGCAATACCAAGTTATGCGCCTAAAAGCGCAACAGAATTTTTTACAAAGTTAGAGTGTTTTTGTTTTCAGGAGCAGACACTAGCGGCAAATGAAACAAAGAAGATGCCGGTAGTTTTTGTGATCGATGCGGGTTTACCGGACGACGTGAAAACCATTACTTTATCGTATACCTTCTTTGAGCTGGGCATGGGTGGTACACCGCCTGCGCCAAAGTCAAAGGTGGTGTCATGAAGAAAAAAAGTAGTTTTATGCAGTCCATGAAAGCCGTGATGTGGGGCTTTTTGGGGGTGCGTAAACAATCAGGTTTGCAGGAAGATGTAGCTTCACTCAGTTTTGTTCACATTATCATTGCAGGTGTTGTTGGCGCCTTGATTTTTATGGGCGTTCTCCTGTTGATAGTGAAGGCAGTTGTGTCCCATTGATTATTTTTTGATTGAATAGAGAGAATAAGATGTCATCCAATTCAACCCCATACTATTTCGTCCCTGGACTATCTAGGCATCCTGCCATGGCCGCCGCCGGCTTAATTGCATTTGGCGCTGGTATGTCTGGCTGGGTAAATCACACTTCTTGGGGCGGTGCTCTAAGTTTAGTTGGTGTGGCATGGGTTCTATTTGTGCTCTATCACTGGTTCGGCGATACGATTGCTGAATCCAATGCTGGCAAGAATGGTATCAACGTTGATATTTCTTATCGCTGGTCAATGGCTTGGTTCATCTTTTCTGAAATCATGTTCTTCGGCGCATTCTTTGCGGCCCTCTTTTACGCACGCAATATTGCAATGCCTTGGATGGGTGACGTTACGAGCAAATTACTTTGGCCTAATTTCCAGGCTGTCTGGCCAAATGATGGCCCTGCTGGATTGGTTGAGAAGTTCACCACTATGGGCCCATGGCCGATTCCAACCATCAACACATTATTGTTATTGAGCTCTGGCGTGACGATTACTATTGCTCACCATGCATTGGTAGCGAACCATATGAAGAAGGCCATTATTGGCTTGGCTGCAACTGTTGGCCTAGGCTTCATCTTCTTGTGCTTCCAGGCTTTTGAGTATTACCACGCTTACCATGAGCTCAATTTGAAGCTCACATCAGGTATCTACGGTTCTACATTCTTTATGTTGACTGGATTCCATGGTTTCCACGTATTCCTTGGGGGCACTATGCTGGCCATCGTATTGCGCCGTATGATTCGTGGCGACTTTACTGCTAAACACCACTTTGCTTTTGAAGGCGCTGCTTGGTACTGGCACTTCGTTGACGTAGTCTGGCTTGGCTTGTACATCGCTGTTTACTGGATGTAAGTTGAATAAAAAATCGGGGCTTTAAAGCCCCGATTTGTTTTAGTACTCTTGTCTTGTGCAGTAACGGTTAGTTTGTTCCCACCCTGATACCAGTAGCCTCAATGAGGCCAAAGTAGTGGGCTAGCAGAATTCCTAAAAATAGCGCGACGGACAAGCCAATGCGTAGCATCAGTGAATGAACCATGCGGGAGCTATTTCCCCTATCTTTCATCATGTAATACAAAGCCGATCCTAAGCTAAAAACAATCATTAGTAGGACAATAGGAATAATCCACTTCATCTCAAATCCCTCAATTGAATAAGCTGTTTTTTGCCCTCGTTGCCAAGCGCATAGTCGCTACTTTATCAGCCTTGCTGGTGATTACGATCGGCTGTGGTGCTGGGGTCTGGCAACTGAGCAGGGCTAATACCAAAATTGCCTTGGCAGCGAATTTACAGGCTCGCCAACAAATGCCCATATTAAGTGCCAATGCAACACCATGGACCTTGGAAGAGGCTAGTGAGCGCCGTATGATTGCTCGGGGGCGATATATTCCCGAGGCAGCAGTTTGGCTGGATAACAGGCCAAGACCTATTCCTCCTGCTGGTAGCGCCACTGCACAGTCCGGCTTTTACCTGATGATGCCTTTGAGGCTGGAAGGGAAAGATGAGGTTCTTTGGGTGAATCGGGGTTGGGCGCCGCGCAACAATGAAAATCGCGAAACCCTCCCACCCGTGCAAACCCCAAATACAGTAGTCAATATTGAAGGCGTTGTATTTGCTCATCCCGGGAAAGTCTATGAGCTTGGGAGCGGCAAGATTTCTGCCGATGTAAACAAACCAAGAATTGAACAAAATTTTGATTTAACAGCTGAAGGCAAGTTACATGGTTGGAGTCAAGCGCCCTTTATCTTGCGTGAGATTGAGGTTGGCATAGAGGATGGCTTAATCCGCGATTGGGCGCCTCTGACAAGTGGGGTCGATCGCCATTATGCTTATGCATTCCAGTGGTTTGCTTTGGCTTTTGCTGGATTTTTATTTTGGTTGCTAAGTGGCCTGCGGCAATATAAACGACAGGGATTAGTGAATGGGGATCAAGAGTGAGTGATAAAGAGTTATTAATTCCGGCTTCACAGGTGGATGCATCTGCGATTAATGCGCGTACGCATCGTGGCCGTATTCAGATGTTGTTGTTATTGCTTGCCTGTGCCTCACCAGTTCTCGCCTCTTACTTTGCTTATTACGTGATTAAACCTGAAGGTGGAAAAACCAATTTCGGAACACTCGTATATCCAGCGCAAGAGTTCAATACGGCGTGGCTTGATGCCCCCCTCCAGGGTAAATGGACTCTCTTAGTTGCTCGTCCAGCTGGCGAATGCCACATCAAAGATGAGAAATGTATTGAAGCTTTATTTCTCATGCGCCAAACCAAAGTTGCCATGGGTAGAGAAAGCGAACGCTTGCAGTTGATCTGGGTGAATACAGATGGCAAGCCTATTGACCCTGAGGTCCTCAAGATTTATGACGAAAAGACGGCGGGGCTTAAGGTACTTACATTGCCCTCCGACCCAAAGCAAAGGGCTGACTTTGAGACTTGGTTAAATAAAGAAGGTGTAGGACAGGAAATTCAGTTGATTGATCCAAGTCCTGCCAAGATGATGTATTTCCCAGTGACAAATTCTCCTAAAGAATTTTCTAGCATGAAGAAGGACTTGGAAAAGCTTCTGAAGTTAAATCACAAGGGCGAGAATTTGTAATGCCCAGTTTCATTTTATTTCTGGAGTTGGCAGCCATCGCTATTATTTTTGCTGGCCTACCGCTCTTCTTCATTTGGAAAAAACCTGGCTATAGCTTGTTGCAAAAACTCAATTGGGTCTTGGTCTTCATGACCTTTGATCTAATTGTATTTGGCGCATTTACACGCCTCACTGACTCTGGGCTGGGCTGCCCTGATTGGCCTGGATGCTACGGTACTTCCAATCCTTTTCATGCGCTAACGGATATACAGCAAGCTGAGAGCGCTTGGCCTACCGGGCCAGTCACAACTATTAAAGCCTGGATTGAGATGATTCATCGCTACTTAGCCATGACAGTAGGTACATTGATTTTGGTACAAGTGGCTATTGCATTTTCTAAGCTGAAGTCCTTGGGAAAAAATCCTTTGCTCGGCAGCTTGGGCTTGCTCTTATTGGTCTGCATTCAAGGCGCCTTTGGTGCTTGGACTGTCACCCTGAAGTTGCAGCCAATCATTGTTACAACACACCTGATGTTGGCCTTAGTCTTGTTGGCTTGCTTAACGGCGTATGCACAGCAGTCATGGGAGGACAGGTCCTCTACAATTCGCACCATTCGGGTCCGGCCGCTTTCTGCGCAACTCCTCATCCTTTCTTTTATGGTTTTATTCATCCAAATTTTTCTAGGCGCATGGGTGAGTACTAATTACGCTGTATTAGCGTGCCCTGATTTTCCGATGTGTTTGGGAGGTGCTTGGCCTGAGACTAATTGGGGTGAGGGCTTTACTCTCTGGCGTCAGTTGGGCCTTAATGCGCAAGGAGAATTTATCTCTCCAGAGGCCTTGCAAACAATCCACTGGGCACATCGCCTCTTTGCCATGCTGGTATTGGTTGTACTTGGGACCTTGGGCTGGAGAGCTCTTGCGCTGGCAACCCCAGTTCTAGCAGGCCTTAGTCAAGTGGCTAAGCTATTGCTAGGAGTGCTTTTATTGCAAGTCATCACTGGTATTTCTAATGTGGTGTTTCAGTGGCCGTTATTGGCGGCTTTATTACACACTGCCGGCTCTGCGGCTTTGGTATTCTGTTTGGTCAGAATGAGTTATTGGGCTTCTTGGAAGCCTTTCATTCAAAAGAAGATGGCGTAAATATGAGTGACTCTAAAACAAGCGCACCAGTGGCTATGCCACGTTGGCGTCAATATTGGGTTTTAACTAAACCCAGAGTGACTCAGCTCGCTGTTTTTTGTGCAGTGATTGGTATGTTCTTAGCGACGCCTGGCATGGTTCCGTATCCAGTGCTATTTGGTGGCATTGTTGGTATCTGGCTTTTAGCTGGTGCTGCATTTGCAGTGAACTGTTTGATTGAGCAAGCTGTTGATGCCAAGATGAAGCGCACTGCTTGGCGTCCATCAGCCACCGGCGAAGTCACACCTTTTCACATTATTATTTTCTCAATTGTTCTGGGTTCACTCGGAATGATTATTTTGTGGAATTTTTGTAACCCATTAACGATGTGGTTAACACTTGCTACCTTTGTTGGTTATGCAGTGATTTACACCTGGTTACTAAAACCTGCCACGCCACAGAATATTGTGATTGGCGGTTTATCCGGTGCGATGCCACCGGCCTTGGGCTGGGCTGCAGTGACTAACACCCTTTCTGCAGAAGCCTGGCTTTTGGTTTTGATTATTTTTGTGTGGACCCCTCCACATTTCTGGGCACTCGCTTTGTATCGTCGCGATGACTATGTTCAATCGGGTTTACCAATGCTGCCAGTGACCCATGGCGAGCGTTTCACACTTCTGAATATTGTTCTCTACACTCTTATATTGATTGCAGCTACGATGCTGCCATATATCTATGGCATGAGCGGTATGGTGTATTTAGTTTCGGCAATCGTCCTAGGCTTAATGTTCCTGGCCTATGTCATCGCCTTATTTATTTCCTATAGTGATGCTTTAGCCAAAAAGACCTTCCGCTTTTCTATTACCTATCTTTCGCTACTCTTTGCAGCGCTTTTGATAGACCATTATTTCCTCTGAGAGTCATATGAATTTTCTGCGCATTTGCTTTTTAGCAATTCTTTGTTTCGTATTGACTGCTTGCAGCCCAAAACCAGAGTTTAAAAATATTGATATCACTGGCAGCACCGCTTTCGGAAAAGACTTTAGTTTGGTAGATCCTGATGGCAAGGTGAGAACCTTGGCGGACTTTAAGGGAAAAGTAGTGGTGATGTTTTTTGGGTATACCCAGTGCCCTGATGTTTGCCCGACCACCTTAACTGAAATGCAGCAAGTTATGACGCTCTTGGGGTCTCAGTCCGATAAGGTGCAAGTACTTTTTGTCACTGTAGATCCTGAGCGCGATACTGCAGAGATTCTCAAGCAGTATGTCCCTGCCTTTGATCCTCGTTTCTTGGGTTTGCGTCCCGCAGATGAGGCAGCTTTGGAGAAGGTGACGAAAGACTTCAAGATTTATTACAAGAAGGTTCCAGGATCTAAGCCAGGCTCTTACACCATGGATCACACAGCGGGTAGCTATGCATTTGATCCTGAGGGTCATCTACGTTTGTATATCAAGCACGCTCAAGGTCCAGAGACCTTGGCGCATGACTTGAAAGAATTGCTGAAGTAAGAGAATTAAAGAAGTTTGCTGCCTGCAAACTTCTTGCTTGATTAAGCTGCTTGCAACAGGCCGCGCATCTTTTTGAGAGCGGCCGTTTCAATTTGACGAACACGCTCTGCTGAGATGCCATATTCTCTAGCAAGATCATGTAACGTCTTAGTGCCATTACCTTCGGCATCCATGGCCAACCAACGAGATTGCACAATATTGCGACTACGCTCATCTAAGGCCATCAGTGCTTGGTCTAGCTTCGGGCCTTGCAAGGCATCTGCTTCAGCGCTAGCAATGCGAGCGGTAGGCTCTTGAGAGTTATCCGCTAGCCATTGAATAGGGGCGTAAGCAGATTCATCATCGCTGTCATCGCCTTCTAGAGCGACATCCCCACCAGCAAGGCGCATTTCCATTTCTTTAACATCGGAACCTTTGACATCAAGTGCTTTGGCCAAGGCTTCAACTTCGCTCGGAGTAAGCGCACTTAATGTAGGTTTATTGCTGCGTAAGTTAAAGAATAATTTGCGTTGTGCTTTAGTCGTTGCAGTTTTTACTAAGCGCCAATTCTTGAGAATGTACTCATGAATCTCTGCTTTGATCCAATGGATTGCATACGACACTAAACGTGCACCATTGTTTGGGTCATAGCGTTTAACGGCTTTCATCAAGCCAATATTGCCTTCTTGAATTAAGTCAGCATGCGGGATTCCATAGCCAAGATATTGGCGAGCAACAGAAACTACTAGGCGTAAATGGGAGAGCACTAAAGTTTTAGCGGCATCGACATTTTCAGTGCGACGAAATTCCTGCGCAAGATGTAACTCTTCGGCAGCACTAAGCATTGGCACACGATTAACGTACGAAATGTATGAGTCGAGAGTGCCAACCCCAAGAGTTGGCAGCATCGGAAATGCAGACGCCGACGCAGTCTGCGCGACTGGCAGCGTTTGCAAATTCGGTTTGTCGGATTTCTTTTGAACCATTTTTTTTATAAATATGATGTATTAGTAGAAGTCTATTTTAGCACTCTTGTCAAGAGAGTGCTAATGGTTTTAATGACCTCTAAGCTATTGAATTAATTGAATAATTCAGATGAATATTGTTCTGCTGTGAAGGGGGCTAAATCTTCAATCCCTTCGCCCTTGCCTAGAGCTAGAACAGCGGGTTTTGGGCCATCTTGTAGGGTGTGGGCTAGGGCGCAGATCACTCCGCCCTTAGCGGTGCCATCAAGCTTGGTAACAATGATTCCAGTGAGGCCAAGGGCGGCATGGAAGGCCTTTACCTGGCTCAAGCCGTTCTGTCCGGTATTGCCATCCAAAACAAGCAGGGTGTGGTGAGGCGCCCCAGGTAGCGCTTTACCAATGACACGTTTGACTTTCTTAAGCTCTTCCATGAGGTTGTCTTGGGTAGCAAGACGCCCTGCAGTGTCAATGATGAGAATATCGTTCTTACGAGAGATGGCAGCATGAATGGCGTCGTGTGCAACGGCTGCTGCATCACCACCTTCTTGAGTAATAACGTCAACCTGGTTGCGTCCACCCCACTCCTGAAGCTGGTTACGTGCCGCAGCTCTAAAGGTATCGCCAGCAGCCAAAAGAACTGACTTACCTTGAGACTGAAAGAGTCGGCAGAGTTTGCCAATAGTCGTAGTCTTGCCGGCTCCATTTACCCCTACAACCAACCACACCTCTGGGGTGTTAGGCTTATCACTTGTAAACAGTGGGTTTGGTAAAGGTTCAATAGCAGTTAATAGAGCGCTGACTTCTTGAATGAGAAGAGCTTGTAACTCCTCTGGGCTAGAAGCCTTTTCAGACTTTGCTGCTTTACGTAGTTTGGTGATGAGTTGTTCGGTCGTAGGCAGACCCACATCACTTTGAATGAGTGATTCTTCTAAAGTTTCAAACCAAGATTCATCAATCTTGCTTGATTTAAAAAGGGATCCGAGGGTTTTACGTAAGCCGAACATAATCGATACAATTTAAACCTTGCATCTTATCAATTTAATTCTAGGGATATGGTGATTTAGCAGATGCTTTCCAATTTACTTCGAATTTCCTTTTTATTCTTTGTATTTAGTCAACTTACTTGGGCTGCTGGTCCTGATTCAGAGGATACGCATGAGTATCAGTTGAGCAATGGCCTCAAATTGATTGTCAGGGAAGATCATCGTGCGCCAACGGTAGCTCATATGGCTTGGTATCGTGCTGGATCAATGGATGAGGTCAATGGGAAGACGGGCGTTGCACACGTGCTTGAACATATGATGTTTAAGGGTACCGACAAAGTGAAGGCAGGCGAATTTTCTCGCTTGGTAGCCGCGGTCGGTGGGCGCGAGAATGCATTTACCTCGCGCGATTACACCGCTTATTTTCAGCAAGTTGAAAAATCAAAATTAGAAGACGTGATCAAGCTTGAAGCGGATCGTATGTCTAACCTCAATTTTGATGATGCAGAATTCTTAAAAGAAATTCAGGTCATCATGGAAGAGCGCCGTTTACGAACAGAAGACAATCCTAGTAGTTTGCTCAACGAATCATTAATGGCAACTGCTTATATGAGCTCCCCATATCGCCATCCGGTCATTGGTTGGATGAATGACTTAGAGAATATGAAAGCATCCGATGCGCGAGATTGGTATCGCAGTTGGTATAAGCCAAACAATGCAACCGTAGTCATCAGCGGTGATGTGGATGCTAAAAAAGTGTTGAATATGGTGGAGAAGTACTACGGCGCTGCCGCTGCTCATGAGTTGCCAGTGCGTAAGCCACAAATTGAGTCGCCTCAAAAAGGGATTAAGCAGGTTCAGGTAAAGGCGCCAGCTGATAGCGCTCAATTGGCCATGGCTTGGAAGGTGCCCCGTCTCGAGCCTGGCAAGCTGGATGACCCCGAGCCATATGCCTTAGAGCTTCTGACAGCAGTGCTGGATGGCTATGACAATGCCCGCTTAAACCGCACTCTCGTTAAGCAGGAAAAAGTAGTGAATGATGTGGGTGTGGGCTACGACATGATTTCTCGTGGGCCAGAACTATTTTTAATTAGCGCCACGATGGCTAAAGGAAAAACAGTCGATCAGGCTCAGGCAAGCATCCGCAAGGCGCTTGACGAATTAAAGCAAAAAGGAATTCTGGAGTCTGAACTCAAGAGAATTAAGGTACGAATTCTGTCTGAGCAAATCTATAAACGGGATTCTATCTTTGGCCAAGCAATGGAAATTGGCAGCACAGAGATGGCAGGATTTTCTTGGAAGGACATCGATTACATGCTAGAGAAAATGCAAACCATTACACCTGAGCAAGTGCAGGCAGTTGCAAAAAAATATCTGGTTGATGAGGGTTTGACGATTGCGGTATTGGATCCTCAGGCGCGTCAAACTGCAGGTAAGGAGAGCAAGTGATGAATGTCTTCGTTAAGAGTATTTCAGTTTGTCTCTTTACTTTTTGCTTGTTTAGTAACGCGCACGCCATCTTGCCGATTGAGAAGTTAGATTCTTATAAGGGCGCCAAGGCATATTTAGTACAAACCAAAGCGCTGCCGATGGTAGACATTGAAGTGAGCATTGATGCAGGCGATCGCTACGACCCTGCTGGCAAAAGTGGCCTAGCCGATATGGTTGCAGGCCTGATGAATTATGGGGTGAAGAGCGAAAAAGGGGTTCTCACTGAAGCTCAAATAGCTGATGAAATCGCTGATCTTGGAGCTAATATTGGCTTATCTGTGAGCGGCGAGCGAGCAATCTTGCGCATTCGCAGTTTGAGTCGAAAAGACTTGCGCGATAGAGCGGTACAACTAGCCGCTGCTATGTTGAGCGCGCCGACTTACGATTCAAAAATTGTTGAGCGTGAGAAACAAAGAACGATAACGAGTTTGCTTGAGGCGGAAACTAAGCCCGAGTTTGTTCTCGAACGTCGTTTTAAAAAATCAGTGTATGGAAACTATCCCCTAGCTGATTCGCCAACAGTGAAATCAGTTGCTGCTGTAAGCGTGAATGACTTGGTGCAATTTCATAAGCAGTTTTATCGCGGTGACCGCATGATTGTGAGTATTGTTGGCGATATTGATCGCGCTCAAGCAGAAGAAATCGTCAAAGCTTTGTTAAAGCAGATTCCTGCTTCAGGTCAGCCCATCGCAAAGTTGCCTGAACTCGAGCGCTCTCCCGTAGAGCCTCTGGCGCAAAGAGAAATTCAAATTCCTTTTGACTCTCAGCAGGCTCACATTGCTATGGGGATGACGGCGGTTGCTCGCAACAACCCTGATTACTTCCCCTTACTGGTTGGTAACTATGTTTTAGGCGGGGGCGGTTTTGTCTCTCGCTTGATGGCTGAGGTGCGTGAGAAGCGCGGTCTGGCATACAGCGTGTTTAGTTACTTTATTCCTGGAAAAGAGAATGGCATTTTTCAAGCGGGTCTACAAACCAAGAGTGATCAGGCTGCGCTGGCTTTAGAGGTGATGAGTTCTACCACTGCTCAATTTATCGCCGATGGACCTACTCCATCTGAGCTTGTGGCTGCTAAAGCAAACTTAGTGAATGGTTACCCGCTGCGGATTGATAACAATCGTAAGTTGTTGGATAACGTCTCTTCAATTGCATGGAATGACCTGCCGCTCGATACGATGGATGTATGGACTAAGCAAGTTGAGGCGGTAACTTTAGAGCAGGTAAATGCTGCATTCAAAAAATATCTTGCAATGGATCGTATGAAGATTGTTGTATTGGGAGCAAAAAATAAATAAGCTCAATAAAGCAAACAAGCCTCTAAAGTCTGAGCCGCCGAAGAAGGTGCGGATTATTGGCGGCAACTGGAGAAGTCGTTTGCTAACGGTTTTGGATCTTCCTGGCCTACGCCCTACAACTGATCGTATTCGGGAAACGCTATTTAATTGGCTAGGACAAGATTTAACAGGTTTACGATGCCTAGATCTTTTTGCCGGTACCGGTGCTTTGGGTTTTGAGGCCGCATCAAGAGGTGCTGCATTAGTAGTATTACTTGAGAAAGAAAAAAGGGCTTGCGCAAATTTAACGGCCAATTTTGCCTTATTGCAGTCTTCGCCGGCCGTTGGCCTCGTAGAAATTTTGCAACGAGATAGCCTTGAGTTTATAAAGCAGCAGGCGGATCGTTCCAGCAATTTAATTTTTATTGATCCACCATTTCAGGATTCGGGCTTATTAGATCGCGCCGTTATCCAGGCAGCTAGGGTGTGTGATGACTCTGCAGGCGGTGGTATTTATGTGGAATTTCCCTCTAGCCGTCCACGCGAGGAGGTAGAGGCCCTACTACCGGACTGGCATTGTGGAAAATACTTAGAGGCTGGACAGGTAAAAGCTTGTCTATTTCGGAGTGGAAGAGGCTAAACTCTTGCCTGTAGCCGATAAAGCCTTAGGAACGTTATGACAGTTGCCGTATACCCTGGAACATTTGATCCATTTACTCGTGGTCACGAGGACTTGGTTCGCCGCGCATCGAGCATTTTTACGGAGTTGATTGTGGGTGTTGCCGACAGTCGCAGCAAACGTCCATTCTTCAATTTAGAAGAGCGCATTGCTATCGCTAAGGAAGTGCTTGGCCACTATCCGAATGTAAAAGTCGTTGGCTTTACTGGCTTATTAAAAGATTTTGCACGCGAGCATCAAGCGCGCGTGATCGTACGGGGTTTACGCGCCGTATCCGATTTTGAATACGAGTTCCAAATGGCAGGTATGAATCGTTACCTGCTTCCTGATGTCGAAACGCTGTTCTTAACCCCATCCGATCAGTATCAATTTATCTCAGGCACTTTCGTACGTGAGATTGCTTCAATGGGTGGTGATGTGAGTAAGTTTGTTTTTCCATCAGTGGAAAAATGGCTCGTCAGGAAAATTGCTTCAGGTACTCAGAATAAAGAGTGACCAAATGAAATTTGGCGAGTAAATCATGGCATTAATGATCACGGACGAATGCATCAACTGCGATGTCTGCGAGCCAGAGTGTCCGAATGATGCTATTTACATGGGTTTAGAGATTTATGAAATTAATCCTGATAAATGTACTGAATGCGTAGGTCACTATGATGCCCCCCAATGTCGCCAGGTCTGTCCAGTCGACTGCATTCCATTTAATCCTGAGCATACCGAAACTCAAGAGCAGTTAATGATGAAGTTCACGCTTTTAACTGCTGCCAAAAAAGCCAATACAGCTTAACTGAGCAGCTTGGTTCAGTACTTAGTCCTTGGAGTGCAACTCCATCATGGCGGTTTGAGTGTCGCCTTTTAAAAAGAGCGGCAAAATTTGCAGACCATTTTCAATGCTGGCATCAATGAGTTTTTGCTCGGCTAATTGAGGTCTACGTAATACATAATCTGCAACATCCATAGGGTGTCCATCACCAGCTGCATCTCTGGGGTGGCCAATGCCTAAGCGTAAGCGCCAATAATCTGGGGTACTTAAATGCGCTTGGATATCTTTCAAGCCATTGTGGCCGCCAGTGCCGCCACCTAACTTCAGGCGTGCAGTACCAGGCTTTAAATCCAGCTCATCTTGGACCACCAAAATATCTGCAGGAGTGATTTTGTGAAAGCGGCATAGCGCGCCAACAGATTGACCACTGAGGTTCATGTAAGTGCTTGGCTTGAGTAAGTAAAGATCTTCGCCTTCCCATTTAGCTTTAGCCACTTTGCCATGAAAGCGTTTTTCAGATTCAAAACGAGTGCTTAGTTGTTTTGCCATTGCGTCAACAAACCAGAAGCCAGCATTGTGCCGATCTTCTTCATGCTCATCTCCAGGGTTGCCCAGGCCAACAATTAATTTAGTCATGCTGAGAGTTTAAAGATATAAAAGCATTTCGCCAAAAAAGAATGAAAACTGGGGGCAATAAAAAAGGCCCGCTTGCGCAGGCCTTCTTGTACAAGCGATTGAGCTAAGTAATTAAGCTTTATCCTTTGGCGCTTCAGCTGCAGGGGCAGCCGCTGCTGGTGCAGCAGGCGCATCTGTAGGCTCAGCAGCTTTAACTGCTGGGATACGTGCGTTAGCAAGTACTGGGTTCTCTTGCTCAACATGTAATACCAAAGTAACGCCTTTTGGCAATGCGATGTCTTTAGCATGAATACCATGACCAACTTCAATCTTCGCCAAGTCCACTTCAATGAACTCTGGCAAGTCTGCTGGCAAGCAAGAAACTTCAATTTCAGTAAGGATGTGGCTAATAACGGCACCTTGCAATTTCACAGCAGCTGAAGTGTCAGCATTAGTGAAGTGCAATGGAACGCGCATATGAACTTTCTCAGACGCGGATACGCGCTGGAAGTCAATGTGCAATACCAATGGCTTGAATGGATGCATTTGGTAATCGCGCAACAACACTTTTTGTGTCTTGCCGCTAATTTCCAAATCCAAAATGGATGAGTGAAATGCTTCCTTGCGGAGAGCATGGAACAACGCGTTATGGTCTAACTCGATGACCAAGGCTGGATCTTTACTACCGTAAACGATTCCCGGAGTTTTTCCGGAATTGCGCAGACGGCGGCTCGCACCCGTTCCCTGTACGCTTCTTTCAAAGGCAACTACTTTCATGATGATTTTCCTAGTTAAGGTTAATTTCCGTTCGCGACCAAACAGAAAAGCCTTCGATTATATCGTGGGAAAGGGTGTTTTTGCCTGCAAAAGGCTTAAAACTGCCAAAAACCAGGGTAAAACGGTGATTTTTGGCTTATTCAGCAAACATCGACATCACTGAATCACCTTTGCTAATGCGGGAAAGGGTTTCAGCGAGGATCGGAGCAACGCTCAATTGGCGAATTTTGGATACTTTCATGGCCTCTGCGGTCAAGGGGATGGTGTCAGTAACAACCAACTCATCCAATTCAGAAGCAGCAATACGAGCTACAGCACCGCCTGAGAGCACGGCGTGAGTACAGTAAGCGGTAACGCCCTTAGCACCACGCTCTTTAAGCGCTTCAGCGGCTTTACAGAGGGTTCCACCAGTATCGATGATGTCATCCATGATGACGCAATGGCGGCCTTCTACTTCGCCAATAAGGTGCATTACTTCGGATACGTTTGCTTTAGGACGGCGTTTATCAATAATTGCCAAATCAGTGCCTAATTGCTTAGCCATTGCACGGGCTCGAACCACACCACCAATGTCTGGAGACACGATGATCAGATCTTTTTTAGTTTTCTGCGCTTCTAAGTCAGCCAAAAGAACTGGAGAAGCATAAATGTTGTCTACCGGGATATCGAAGAAACCCTGAATTTGGTCGGCATGCAGATCCATGGTCAAAACACGCTCAATGCCAGCTACTGACTGAAGCATGTTGGCCACAATGCGAGCGGAAATAGCTACGCGAGCAGAGCGAGGGCGGCGGTCTTGACGGGCATAACCGAAGTAAGGAATCACTGCGGTTATACGGCTTGCAGATGCTCGTTTCAGAGCATCAATCATGATCATGAGTTCCATCAAGCTGTCATTAGTAGGTGCGCAGGTTGATTGGATCACCACGACATTTTTGCCGCGAACGTTCTCTTGAATTTCTACTTGAATCTCACCATCAGAGAATCGGCCAACAAAGGCTTTTCCCATTGGGAGTTTGAGTTCTTTGGCTACAGCCTCAGCCAAAACGGGATTTGCGTTGCCTGTGAAAAGAGTCAATAAATCTGCGTTTGTGGAGGACATAGTCTTATGGGTTTTGTGGGGTCAAAAGGTTATCTTTATCGTTTCTACAGTACTTGGCAGGGGAAGAAGGATTCGAACCTTCGCATGCTGGAATCAAAATCCAGTGCCTTAACCAGCTTGGCGATTCCCCTACAGGTCAATCTGAAGAAATCAAATTGTAAGCGGGATTTTTATTTAGCCCCCGAACAACCCGACCTACCCACCCTTCAGGAAGATTTTGCAGAAGATTTTCTAGTTTTGCGGTATCAGTCTTAGGGTCTAAGACTGCAAAAACGCTACTTCCAGAGCCAGACATTCGGGGCTGTGAGCCCGGTACTGCCTGGATAATCCAATCCAAAGCTTGCTTCACTTCTGGGCAAATCCGCATCGCTACGGCCTGACAATCATTTGATTGATACAACAATGGCGATGCAAGAAAGCCATCAATTGTAATCTGAGCGTGATCTCGGGTCAATTCCGGGTCTTGAAAAATGCTTACGGTTGCGATGCCCTGATTGGGAAATATCACCAAAAAATCAGGGGTTTGGAGGGAAATTTCTTGAATTTTCTCCCCAATGCCTTCAACAAAGGCATTTTGACCAAAAATGAAGAAGGGGACATCGGCACCGAGCTGAAGCCCAAGGTTGCAAAGTATTTCTTTGGAGAGATTGAGATTCCAAAGGGCGTTAAGACCAATCAATGTAGTTGCTGCGTCAGAGGAACCACCCCCCATACCTGCACCCATCGGGATTTCTTTGTGAAGATTAATTTCAACACCAGCCTCAATCTTGCAAAATTCTTTTAGTAAATTAGCTGCGCGAACTACCAAATCTTGCTCGGGCGGAACTCCGGGAATGGGATTAATGCGGCGCACTTCATTTTCAGCAATGCTTTTTAAGTGGATGGTGTCACACCAGTCAATCAGTTGAAAGACGGATTGGAGTAAGTGATAACCATCCGCTCTACGTCCGACGATGTGTAAAAAAAGATTGAGCTTAGCCGGCGAACGAAGAAATAAAGAATCGGATTTCGCCATTATTATTTTGCTTAGTCATTCGGGCGGTCAAACACGAGACGTATATCAATCGAGCCGATATTCGAGGTACGTGTCATCGTGAGCTTTTCGAGGCGATTGGTATTGCTCCAGGTATATACCAAGTCCCAGCCATCCTGACTAATTTTGCTTACTTGACCATTTGCATCTCTATCAACACTTGCCTCGCTTCCAGGACGCACTTCGCCTCTTAACCAGTTTGATAATCCGCGCGCTGGTAGTGGTAGGCCTAATGTGTTTTGCAATAAGGTGTCTGCATCAACTGCAGTAACTACTTTGCCATCACTTTCGAGTGTGGCTTCACCCGGCGTAATAGTAATTTTTGCAATCGAGCCACCCATGGGATTGCGTATTTCTAAAACATCCTTTAATGCTTCTTGGGACAAGGTAAAACCACCAGAGCCACCTTGGTTTTGTGACTCAGTTAAGCCGATGACTTTGACGGCAAAGCGCCCATCCCATGAGTTCTTAGATGCTTGGTCATCCGTTGCCCAGTCTGGCTTTAGGCGTTGCAAAGTTTCTTTCAGGGTTGGATTATTAGCGTCTATTTTTTGTCCCTGGCGCCACATCTCTTCAGCTTCCGCACGGCGATTCATGACCCATAACACTTCACCAGTATGAGCCGCAATATCCGCTTCTGGTTTCATAGCAAATGCTTGTTGTAATTGTTCTAATGCAAGGGTATTTTTACCTAGACGAAAATTGACCCAGCCCAAGCTGTCCAAAATAAAACTATCTTTTGGAGACAGCTGATGCGCTTTACTGATGAGCGCATATGCTTCAGGTAACTTCATATTGCGGTCGGCTAAAGAATAGCCAAGGGCATTAAGAGAATTTACATCGTTTGGGTTCTTGCGCAAAATGTCACGCAGTGTTTTTTCCATCACATCTATATGACCTACTTTTTCAGCAGACATGGCATAGGTATAAAGTAGGCCTGGATCTTTGAGTGGAATCTTGACGGTAGATGCGATTTCATAAAAAGCGCGTAAAGCATCCGACTCATCTTTCGCTTTAGCAAGCAATGCTTGTAATTGCAAAAGAGTATTTTCTTGTTCCGCGGGAGTTTGTTGGCGCAATAAAGTAATTGCTGGCTTGACAGCATCAGACCAGCGATTACTTAAGATCAATAGCGTTACCAGGACTTCTTTAGGTTTGGTATCCGAAGCTGGAGAGAGTTCATCCCAAGTTTTTGCTGCTTGCATAGCTAAATCTGGGGATCCTCCAGCAATTGCAATTTCCATCGCTCTTTGGGCTAGCCTGGGGTCCTGGTATTGGCGCGCCATCTCCAGATAGGTGTTGTAAGCCAAGCCAGCCTCACCCCGCTGAAGGGCGATTTCGGAGGCGAGCACCTCAAACACCGCTTCGCCAGTTTGCAATCCATTTGCCTGGGTTTGGGCATGGGCTGTTGAAATGACTCCACCAGTGAGGGCCGCCAGGAATAAACCCTTTAAAAGAGGTTTCAGTGTGAATTTACTCATAAGCACATTCTAATCCGCGAATCTACAATCCATTTATGCCAGAACTTCCAGAAGTAGAAGTCACCCGATTAGGAATCGCCCCCCATCTGGAGGGGCGCAAGGTCAGCGCCGTCAAGATTATTGATGGACGCTTGCGTTGGCCAGTGCCCGCCAACCTCTCTAAAAGCTTGCCTGGGCAAACAGTGCATGCCATTGAGAGGCGTGGGAAGTATCTTTTATTAGAAATGGATACGGGCTACTTGCTGATTCATTTGGGGATGACGGGAACTTTGCGTGTACTCCCAGGTTCGGACCCCCTCAAGATTCATGATCGCGTGACGCTAGAGTTCGGTAAGTTCAGCTTGCGTTTGCATGACCCACGAAAATTTGGTGCCGTTTTATGGCATCCCAAATCAAAAGGTCCCATTGAAGCATTTGCGCTTTTGCAAAAGTTAGGCGTTGAGCCATTTTCTCCGGAGTTTGCGGGTGAGCTGGGCGCGGATATTTTGTATCAAAAATCCCGCAAACGCAGTGTTGCTGTGAAGCAGTTTCTTTTGGCAGGGCAAGCGGTTGTCGGTGTTGGCAATATTTATTGTTCTGAAAGTTTATTTGAGGCGGGTATTCATCCAGCTAAAGCTGCAGGAAAGCTCACACGTCCGCAATGTTCTCGTTTGGCTGAAGCGGTGAGATTGATTTTGAAAAAAGCTATTGCAGCTGGCGGTAGTAGTTTGAAAGATTTTGTAAATAGCGATGGTGATCCTGGGCACTTTATGGTCCAAACCAAGGTCTATGACCGCAAAGGCTTGCCATGTAAGGTGTGTAAGTCGCCTATTAGTCAGATAGTGCAGGGCCAGCGCTCCACTTATTTTTGTACTCAATGTCAAAAACGCTGATCAACACATTTGCATCAAAGCTTGTTGCTTGGCATGCGATCAGTGGGCGCTCAGGTTTGCCTTGGCAAGGTAATCGAGACCCTTATGCAGTGTGGGTTTCAGAAATCATGTTGCAACAAACTCAAGTGGCTACGGTCCTTGAGCGCTACCCACGTTTTATGAAACGCTTTCCAACGGTTAAAAAATTAGCCGCTGCTGATATCGATGAGGTATTGGCTGAGTGGGCGGGATTAGGGTATTACTCGCGCGCGAGAAATCTACATGTTTGCGCAAAGCAGGTCATGACAGAGTTCGGCGGCAAGTTCCCAAGTGACCCCATTTTGCTTGAGCAATTAAAAGGGATTGGGCGATCTACAGCTGGCGCAATCGCTGCATTTGCTTTTCATGAGCGAGCACCTATTTTGGATGCGAATGTGAAACGCATTCTGGCACGTTTATTTGCGATTGAAGGTGCGATACAAGATAAGAAGATCAACGATCGACTGTGGGATTTAGCAATAGATTTACTACCAACTAAGCCTACAGATATGCCGGTCTATACCCAGGCACTGATGGACTTTGGCGCTACTTGGTGTACGTCACGCAAACCAGTATGTTTAGGGTTAGAAAAAAAATGCCCATTCGCAAAAGACTGCCAAGCCAATTTAAGCGGTCAAGTCCTTTTGCTTCCACAAAAAACCAAGAAGACCAAATCCCCAGAATTTGATTGCAATATGTTGTTGATGCGTTCGGCTAACTCCATCCTCTTGCAAAAGCGCCCGAGTAATGCCATTTGGGGTGGTCTATGGTCTTTGCCTGAAGGACCGTGGACCCCTAGGGTAGCTCGTGCAAAAGTTGTTGAGATAAGCCCACAGGAATTATTGGCAGCTACATTGCCCGAAGAAAAATCGGCAGCACTTACAAAAGCTTGTAAAGCCATAAATCAGGCCGAAGAAATTAAGCATGTCTTTACGCACCGCAAATTGTGGATGCAGATATGGCAGGTAGGCGCTCCAAAAGAGTTGGTCTTTTTAAATCCAGATCTGAAGTGGGTCCCCTTGGCTCAGCTAGGGCGCCATGGCTTGCCGCAGCCGATTAAGCTTTTGCTGCAGGGATTGAATCTAGTTCGCGGTGACGATCTAAAAAATTAAGCTGCAAGTCCATCAGGTCCTTTTGGGCCCGGAAGTGTTCGCTCAGGCGGCCTACGAGATAGACAGAGCGATGTTGGCCGCCAGTACAACCAATGGCAACCGTTAAATAACTGCGACCATCAGCAATGTAATGGGGCAACCACTTGTTAATGAATTGGGTGATGTCGGATTCCATGCTCCTGACTTCTGGAATTTTTTCCAGAAATTCCTTAACGGGCTTGTCGTTGCCGGTCAGTGGTCTGAGTGCTTTGTCATAGTGGGGGTTTGGTAGACAACGCACATCAAAAACTAAGTCCGCTTCGCTGGGCACGCCCTTTTTAAAACCAAATGACTCAAAAACTACTGTGAGACCTACCGGTTTGTCTTTGAGGAGATCTTGAATCCAGGAACGCAATGCATGAGCAGGTAGGTTGCTGGTATCGATGCTGTGCGCTTGGGCACGTAAGGGCTCGAGCAAATTACGCTCTTTATCAATTGCCTCAATCAGAGTTGCCGATTGAGATTGTTTGCCATTAGTAGATAAGGGGTGGCGACGACGGGTTTCTGAGAAGCGTTGCACCAAAGTATTGGTATCGGCATTCAGGAATACCACTCTGACCTGATGATTTTTGCGTAGGTTCTCGAGAATGGACGGCAAGTTTGCAATAGATTGTCCGCGACGAGCATCTATGGCGACCGCAACTTGTTCGCACTTTTCTTTTTCAAGAGTGGAGATGAGGTTTTCGAGAAGTGAGACGGGAAGATTGTCTACGCAGTCATAGCCAGCATCTTCAAAAGCCCTCAGGGCTACTGATTTACCTGAGCCTGATATTCCGGTAATCAGATTGATCTGCATAGCTTAGAGTAGGCGTCCTTGGGACTTTGATGACTCTGACTCCGCATTCATCTGAATACGTTGACGCTCGATAAATTCTTTTAAGGTATCGATACCGCGCAATTGCAAAATGGTATTGCGTACAGCAGCTTCAACTAGTACGGCTAAGTTGCGACCTGCAGCAACCTGAATTTTGACCGTACGAATAGGGATGCCTAGTACGTCGATATGCTGGGCCTCAAGGGGTAGACGCTCAAATTCGCCATCGGTTCTGCGAACGAGCTGAACAATCAGGCGTAGTTTTAATTTACGACGCACTGCTGTTTCACCAAAGATCGTCCGAATATCGAGCAATCCCAGTCCACGTACCTCAAGTAGGTTGCGCAAGATGACGGGGCAGCGACCCTCAATGTAATCAGGTCCAAGACGTGCAAAGTCAACTGCATCATCGGCTACCAATCCATGTCCACGAGAAATAAGTTCGAGGCCTAATTCACTTTTACCTAGGCCAGATTCGCCAGTAAGAAGCACACCCAAGCCCAAAATGTCCATGAAGACACCATGCATGGTGATTTGAGGGGCACCAATTTTGGTTAAGTAAGTGCGTAAATGATCAATTACTTCCGCAGCAGAAATGGCGGTGGTGAATAGCGGTGTTGAGGAGCGCTGGCAGAATAGTTGCAAGTCTGGATCCGCACTCTTACCATCAGCCACAATGACACAAGGAGGCATCTTGGAGATCAAACTGGCAATTTGCTCTTGCCTTTGTTTTGGCTCCAGAGCTGCGTGATATTCAACCTCTTGTTCGCCGAAGATTTGAATACGGCTTGGGTGAATAAGGTTTAAGTGACCTACTAAGTCGGAGCTGGCTGCAGCTATTTTTACAGCTTCTGGAGGGAAGGTGCGGTCGGCACCTTCAAGACCGCCAATCCAAGACAACTTTAATTCTGAAACATTGTCATCAAAAATCTGCTGAGCAGTTACTCCTTCTAGGAGTAATGGCTGAGTCATTTTGCTGTACCCCAGTGTTGTAAGAGTGCGCCAACCTTTAAGGGGTCTGCAGTAGACGATAAGGTCTCGCGAGCATCTGCATCCGACAGCAACTGAGCAATCGAAGACAAAATTTCTAAATGTTGTTGGGTGGCTTTTTCTGGGACTAGCAAGAAAATCAAGATGGAAACCGCTTCACCATCCGGAGCTGCAAACTCAATAGGGTTTTGCAGTCTCATAAAAGCGGCACTTGGCTGCTTTAGGCCTTTCACACGTCCGTGAGGGATGGCTACACCAGCGCCGAGGGCGGTAGAGCCTAAATCTTCACGAGCATTGAGGAACTCTATAACGGAGTTTGCTGCTATTCCTGTTTGTTTAGAAAATAGTTCTCCAGCGGCTGCAAATGCATCAGCCCTGCTTGTGGCGAGGATATCTAATGCAATGCAGTCGGGAGTAAAAAGATTGGTCAGGGCATTCATGTGAATTGATTATAGGTGTCCTGACGTACTAGATCACTCAAAATGCTTTTCGTGGTGATGATCTTGAATCTTTTCTTTGTGTTTGACAACTTGACGCTCTAACTTATCAACCACTGCATCCATAGCGTGATAGAGGTCAGCATTGTGTGCTTCAGCGAACAGATCTTTCCCTTTAAGGTGAATGGTGATCTCGGCGCTTTGACGCAGGTCCTTCTCTTTGGCTTTATCTACTACCAGGAAGGCAGACGCATCAATGACGTGATCGAAGTGCTTACGAATTTTGGTTAGACCCGCCTCAAGATGAGAGCGCATGGCAGGGGTAACTTCCACGTGACGGCTATTAATTTTCAAATTCATTAGCGACTCCTTTTATAGATGCTATAGATGCGTGCGCATAGTCATGCCCGGGGTGCGCAGCAAGCCCCTGAAATTTTTTGTGCTGTTTTTTTTGGAAAATAAACCATGAGCCTCCAGCGTATCAGCGAATTTGCCGAAAACCAAGAGGGAAGTGCAATTTTTATTACTTTAAAAGCAGGAAGCCTTGTTTGACTTACATCCGGAAGTTTTCGCCCAGATAGACTCTGCGGACAGCATCGTTCTGAATAATCTGATCAGGCTTACCTTCAGCCAATACGCTACCTTCGCTGATGATGTAGGCGTGGTCACAGATGCCCAGGGTTTCGCGGACGTTGTGGTCGGTAATCAGTACCCCAATTTGGCGGTCCCGCAGGAAGCGCACAATGCGCTGGATTTCCCCAACAGCAATAGGGTCAACACCAGCAAAGGGCTCATCTAGCAGGATAAATTTTGGCTGGGAAGCTAGCGCTCTCGCAATTTCTACCCGCCTACGTTCACCACCCGATAGGGAGAGGGCTGGGTTATTGCGCAGATGACTGATTTGGAGTTCGCCTAAGAGCTCATCAAGGCGGTTAGCAATTTCGGCCTTAGTAAGGGGTTTGCCGCCTTGAGCTTGAAGCTCTAAGACTGCCTGAATATTTTCAGCTACGTTGAGCTTTCTAAATACAGAGGCTTCTTGTGGCAAATAGGAGAGACCCATTCGAGCGCGCTCATGAATCGGTAAATGCGTAATATCTGCGCCATCTAAAACGATATTTCCACCATCGAGTGGGACTAGTCCAACAATCATGTAGAACGAAGTTGTTTTGCCTGCTCCATTTGGGCCGAGTAGTCCTACCACTTCCCCACATCTAACTTGTACGGATACATCACGAACCACGGTTCTTGAGCCATACCGTTTTTGTAGGTTATGGGCGCTTAGTGTGGGCGCATTATCGATGTGGGCTAAATCCGCTGTCATTTCTCTAGGGTTGCTTTTCGTCTTGGTGAAAGGATGGCTCTTGCTAAGGGCAGATCATCCGGTTTTGCATCTTTAGGAGGTGTGACATGATAGTACTGCTTTACATCATCGTACTCAATTTTCCAGCCCTTTAATTGATCAAGCATTTGCATATTGAGCAAGCGCTTCAAGCTGGCATCGCCTGTCAACGTCAGAAATTCTGTCTTGGCATCATAGGTAACCTGGGCGCCGCGTCCTTGCATGAACTCATCCGCAAGACCTTCGCGACGTTGTCTAAAGCTTGCAACCGTTTCCGGAGTACCCACGACATCGACAAACTCATAACCCTGAGGATCCACTTCAATGTGGCCATCCTCACCAGTAACAATAATGCTGCCTTTGATCAGTAGCACCTGACCATTGAGGTCATAGATTTGCTTAACGTCGTTTACAGAAACTTTTTCTGCTTCCAGAATGACTGGTTTGTCTTGGTCTGCTTTTTCTGCGAACGACAAAGATGCAAGGGAGAGCCCAAAGCTTAGGAGCGCAAGGCGAACCAATAAAATTTTCATTGGCACCATTTTATTGGTGGCTCCGTGGGGCGCGCTCAATACGTCCTTTAACTTGGCCGCTGAGCACCATACTTTGTTCGACGTTGTTAAACACACCACCTTCAGTGGAATTCATAATCGACATGCCCTGCTCAAGGGTAATTGGCCGATCGGTTTCAATAATGTCATCGTTAATGAGCACTTTAAAATAGCTTGAACTGGCTAACATTCTTAAGGTGGCTGACTGTGATTCAGTTGCTTCTTGAGCTGGGCGAAAGATGCTGGCGTTATCGTATAAATCAAGGATGGTGAGATCACCATCGAGATGTCCGGTATCCGACTTCACGGTTACAGGCGCTTTCTCAGCTTGGAACAGGCGCATGCGCGGTGTCAGGATATCGATAGAGGCATCGTCATCATAGTGTGTGACTTTGACGCCCAACACTCGGTATTTAGTATTGCCCAATTCATTAAGAGCGGATAGTGCACCATCTTTGATGGTGTAGTCAGGCTCATGCAGGCGCACGCGTTCTAAAGGAGATTTTTCTGGCGGAGTATTTTTTTCGACCAGCCAAAAAGTAGCCAGCGTGAGTGCCCCCATCAAAATCAAGGGCAGCAGGCGCAACAGAGCGCGACCGATGCCCACTTTAATTTGCTGAGGCTTTAACTGCATTGCTTAGTTACGAGCCTTAAGAAGTAATTCTTCATAGCGATTCTGTGCTTTAAGAATCAGGTCACATACTTCACGTACCGCACTATTACCGCCATTGCGTGTCGTCACCAAGTGGGAAAATTCTTGGACAGCTTCATGACCTTGTGCCGGGCAAATTCGAAAGCCTGCATTTTTCATCATTTGCATGTCTGGCCAATCGTCACCCATAACAGCGCAGTCAGCCGCAGTCAGCCCCAGAGATTGAAGAACTTCTTTCAGGGCAATAGCTTTTTTTTCAACACCCATGTGAACATGTTTAATACCAAGCTCTTCACAGCGTGCCAAAACCATTTTAGAATTTCTGCCGGTAATGATGGCAGTCGGAATGCCGCATTGCTCTAATAATTTGATGCCTAAGCCATCTTGAATATCAAAGGCCTTTAAAGATTCTTTGCCATCAGAACCAATCCAAACTTGTCCATTTGTTAATACGCCATCAACATCCAATACCAAAAGCCTCACTTTGCCTGCGCGCTCCCAGGCCTGTGGGTATTGAGCTAGAGGGTTGGTCTTGTGAGTATTGAAAGCACTAGGCATGAAAGGGAAACTCGATTACGAATGGAAATTAAATGACTTTGGCTGCAAATAAATCATGTAGATTTAATGCGCCCAACAAATGACCTTGGTTATCTGTCACCACTAAATGATTGATGCGATGTTTCTCCATCATCTCGATCGCTTCTTCAGCAAGTAACTCTGCTGGAATGGTACGAGGATCGGCAGTGGTCGCACTCTTCAGTTTGATGCCGCCAAGGTCGGTAGTTTTTTCCAAAAGGCGACGCAAGTCACCGTCAGTCAATATACCAAATACTTTTTTGTTGGCATCTAGGATAACCACCATACCCATGCGCTTCGAGGTCATCTCTAACAAGGCATCTTGTAGAGACGCATCAATGGAGATCTTAGGCGTGTCTGCAAGGCTACGCATTACTTCGCTGACATGCATTAATTGCTTGCGACCTAGTCTGCCACCAGGATGAGAGCGAATAAAGTCTTCAGCTTTAAAGCCGCGTGCATCTAGTAAGGCAACAGCTAGTGCATCGCCCATGGCTAGTGCAGCAGTAGTGCTAGTTGTAGGCGCCAGATTCAATGGACACGCCTCTTTTTCAACACTGGTATCTAAATGCGCGTCTGCCAATTTGGCAAGAGAGGAATTTGGAGCGCCAGTGAGAGCAATAAGTTTTGCGCCAGTGCGTTTTACGATTGGCACGATAGTCAAAAGCTCATCTGTCTCGCCGGAATTAGAAAGGGCGACAAAAACATCATCTCTAGTAACCATGCCTAAGTCTCCGTGGCTGGCTTCAGCGGGATGAACAAAAAATGCCGGGGATCCTGTGGAGGCAAAGGTAGCGGCAATTTTGCGGGCAATATGACCTGATTTGCCGATTCCAGAAACTACGATTCTGCCTTTGCAGCCATGTAAAAGCTCAACCGCCAGGACGAGGGCATCAGCATTAGCGCCCTCAAGGCGATCACGCATAGTTTGCAGTGCAGCAGCCTCAATAGTGAGGGTGTCGCGCGCAAGCTTTAGGGTACGTTCACGAGTCTTAGCTATCATCAAGTAAGTATATGCCGTCAGTCCTTCAATTAACCCTCATTCTCCTGGCCTCGGGTGTGGCCGGAGTGGTTATTTTCCGCTATTTTGGCTTACCCCCCATTTTGGGCTATTTGGCCATTGGTGTGCTGATTGGGCCTAATGCCCTGGGCTTGGCGAATGATTCAGCCACAGTGAAGTATTTGGCTGAATTTGGCGTGGTTTTCTTGATGTTCTCGATTGGCTTGGAATTCAACCTGCATAAATTAAGGGCAATGCGATCGATCGTATTTGGCCTTGGTGGCAGCCAAGTCATTCTGACAATGCTTTTAGCAATCCCAGCCAGTTTGCTAATGAATTGGATTTATCCCATCTCTTGGCATGCTGCGATCGCCTTAGGTGGTGCGCTGGCAATGTCATCAACTGCAATTGTGACCAAGCTGATTTCTGATCGCGCTGAATTAGAGACAGAGCATGGTCGCAATGTCGTGGGTATTTTGTTATTCCAGGATTTAGCAGTGGTCTTCCTGTTGATCCTATTACCATCGCTCGGGAAAAATCCTTCCGATTTGTTCGTTGCGTTAACTGCAGCGTCTATCAAAATCACCATCGCCTTGGTATTGATTTTCTTCATTGGCCAAAGCTTGATGAGCCATTGGTTTAAGTTGGTTGCTAAGTTGCGCTCACAAGAGTTGTTCATGCTCAATCTGTTGTTGATTGTTTTGGGTATGGCGGCGCTTACCGAGCACTTTGGTTTGTCGCTAGCGCTTGGTGCGTTCTTAGCTGGCATGTTGATTTCTGAAACGCCTTACCGCCATCAAGTGGAAGAGGATATCAAGCCGTTTCGCGATGTTTTGCTCGGCCTCTTCTTTGTGACGATTGGCATGTTGCTCGATTTCAACGTCATTCGTGAGCAGTGGTTATTGGTTTTGGTTTTACTCGTTGGCCCACTCATCTTCAAGTTTGGCCTTATTGCTTTGCTATCACGGAGCTTTGGCTCTAGTCCTGGCATCTCCATTAGAACGGGCTTGTGCTTAGCTCAAGCAGGTGAATTCGGCTTTGTTTTGCTCAATCAAATTGATGGCCTGGATCTAATTGATCCCACCTTGAGTCAAGCAGTATTGGCAGCGATGTTGATCTCCATGTTCTGCGCACCATTCCTCATTGAATATAGCGATCGCATTGCGATGCGTTTTGCCAGTAACGAATGGTTACTGCAATCGCTTGCATTAACTCGTGTTGCTTCCAAGAGTGTTCGTAATGAAAACCATGTGGTCATTTGTGGCTTCGGTCGTTCAGGTCAAAGTTTGGCCCGCATGCTTGATCAAGAAAAAATTCCATACATTGCCTTGGATTTAGATCCTGATCGCGTTAAAGAAGCTGCGGCTGCTGGCGACAATGTAGTTTATGGCGACGCTAGTCGTGAAAACTATTTAGTAGCTGCTGGCCTTTCAAGGGCAAAGGCGGTCGTGATTACTTATGCCGATACCGCAGCAAGTATGCGAGTCTTGCGTCAGGTAGAGCGCTTACGTCCTGGTATGACGGTATTGGTGCGTACTAGAGATGATGCGGATATCGCCAAGTTGCAGGCAGCTGGAGCTACTGAGGTCGTGCCCGAACTCATTGAAGGTAGCTTAATGATCGCCTCCCATGTTCTATTGATCATGGGTGTGCCAATGCGTAAGGTAGTGAGACGCATCACAACAGCAAGGGAAGAGCGCTACAGCCTATTGAGGGGCTACTTCCGCGGATCTGCGGACGATGACTTTGGCTCCAATGAATCTTGGCGTTTACATGCCATTACGCTGCTGCCCCAGTCAAAAGCGATTGGTAAAGCTTTAGGCGAGCTTGACCTAGAGAAAGAAGGCGTCAATGTTCAGGCAGTACGTCGCAAGGGTCGAAACGCAGATTATGTGAAGTTGGACCCCATTCCGGATCTCAAGCTTGAGGCCAACGACATTTTGGTGATCTCAGGCAATTCAGAAGCTACCGACTTGGCTGAAGCTAAATTACTCTGAGATCTGTTAGCGCCTACTTTTTCTTTTTACTGGCTACAGGAGTGGGCGCTTTGCGAGTTAGTAATGGCGCTAAGTAGTGACCTGTAAAACTTAATTCATTTTTCGCGACGTCTTCTGGTGTGCCGGTAGCAATGATTTGCCCACCACCGGCGCCGCCCTTAGGCCCTAAGTCAATAATCCAATCCGCAGTCTTAATCACATCAAGGTTGTGCTCAATGATGACAATCGTATTGCCTTGTTTCTTGAGTGTTTGAATCACAGTTAGCAACAACTGAATATCGTGGAAATGCAAACCAGTAGTTGGCTCGTCCAAGATGTATAGGGTTCTTCCGGTGTCACGCTTGGAGAGTTCAAGAGAGAGTTTTACGCGTTGTGCTTCACCGCCGGATAAAGTAGTTGCACTTTGTCCAAGCTTCACATAGCCCAGGCCTACGTCCAGCAATGTTTTGAGTTTGCGCTTAACAACGGGTACCGCTTCAAAGAACTCATGGGCTTGTTCGATTGTCATCGAGAGTACTTCATGAATATTCTTACCCTTGTAGCGAATATCTAAAGTCTCACGGTTGTAGCGCTTGCCGTGACAAACGTCACAAGGAACATAGACATCTGGTAGGAAGTGCATCTCTACTTTGAGGACGCCATCACCCTCACAAGAATCACAGCGACCGCCCTTCACGTTAAAGGAGAAGCGACCTGCTTCATAGCCCCGTTCACGTGATGCAGGAACGCCTGCGAAGAGTTCTCTAATCGGGGTAAATAGTCCCGTGTAGGTAGCAGGGTTAGAGCGCGGCGTTCTACCAATCGGGGATTGGTCAACACTAATGACTTTATCGAAATGCTCTAGACCCTTCATTGCATCGTGTGCTGCAGGCTCTGCATTAGAACCATAGAGGTGTTGAGCAACAGCATGATGCAGGGTGTCATTAATTAAGGTGGATTTACCAGAGCCTGATACACCAGTCACGCAAGTTAACAAACCAACGGGGATTTTTGCATGAACAGATTGCAAGTTATTGCCGCGCGCACCAATGATTTCTAAAAAGCGATCATTTACAGGAATACGTTTTTCTGGAACCGCAATTGCTTCACGGCCGGCAAGGTAGGCACCAGTTAAGGAATTCGGGTTTGCTTCTACTTCGGCAGGTGTGCCTTGAGCTACTACTTCGCCACCATGAACGCCAGCACCAGGACCGATATCAATAACCCAGTCAGAGGCGCGAATCATATCTTCATCATGCTCAACAACTAAAACACTATTACCTAAATCACGCAGGTGCTTCAGGGTGCCAATCAGGCGATCGTTATCGCGTTGATGCAGGCCAATAGAGGGTTCATCCAATACATACATTACCCCTGTTAGTCCAGAGCCAATCTGACTTGCCAGGCGAATACGCTGGGCTTCTCCACCAGAAAGAGTGTCAGCACTGCGCTCGAGGGAAAGGTAATCTAGGCCTACGTCATTTAAGAAGCGTAAACGTGCGCCAATCTCTTTGACGATCTTGTCAGCGATTTCTCGTTTAGCGCCTTTGAGTTCCAGTGTTTCAAAATATTCTTTGGCCTCTTTGAGTGGTAGGGCACTAATTTCATAGATGGCACGCGATTGTTTCTTCTCACCCACTTTGACAAAGCGCGCTTCTTTGCGCAAACGGCTGCCGTTACATTCTGGGCAGGTTTGAACATTTTGATAGCGTGATAATTCTTCACGAACTGTCATGGAATCGGTTTCGCGATAGCGTCTTTCAAAGTTGGCAACAATGCCTTCGAAAGCGTGTTCGCGAATGCTGTTCTTACCACGCTCATTGATGTACTCGAAAGGAATAGTGACATCACCAGATCCCAAGAGAATCAGATCTTGCTGCTTTTTGTTGAGCGTCTCAAATGGCTTCTCCACATCAAAGCCGCCATGCTTAGCCAGGGTCTGAAGGAGTTTGAAGTAGAACTGATTGCGGCGATCCCAGCCTTTAATAGCGCCTGAAGCGAGCGATAAATCAGGGTGCGCAACGATACGCTTTGGATCAAAGAAGGATTGGTGTCCAAGTCCATCGCATGAAGGGCAGGCACCCATTGGGTTATTAAAGGAGAAGAGGCGCGGCTCTAATTCTTGTAAGGAGTATGAGCAAACTGGGCAAGCAAACTTGCTGGAGAAAATCATCTCTTTGCCAGTATCCATATCGACGATCATGGCTTTGCCATCCGCCAAACGTAAGGCTGTCTCAAAAGATTCTGCCAAACGTTGCTGAATATCAGGGCGCACTTTAATGCGATCTACTACTACTTCAATAGAGTGCTTATCGTTCTTTTTGAGAGTTGGTAATTGATCCACTTCAAAAATCTCGGCTTTCGCTACGTTTGCTGTACCACCACCAGAGCGCACACGGAAGCGCACAAAGCCTTGTGCCTGCAGGTCTTGAAAGAGATCAACGAATTCACCTTTGCGCTCGCTCACGACGGGAGCCAAAATCATCAACTTCGTATCTTCAGGCATCGAGAGTACGGTATCGACCATTTGAGAAACGCTTTGTGCTTCTAAAGGTAGATCGTGATCTGGGCAATGGGGCGTGCCTGCGCGGGCAAATAACAAACGCAAGTAATCATGAATTTCAGTGACGGTACCAACGGTCGAGCGGGGATTGTGGCTAGTGGCTTTTTGTTCAATCGATATCGCTGGAGACAGCCCTTCAATCGTATCGACATCTGGCTTTTCCATGAGTTGTAAAAACTGACGGGCATAAGCTGAGAGAGATTCCACGTAGCGGCGTTGGCCTTCTGCATACAGCGTGTCAAAAGCCAATGAGCTTTTGCCTGAGCCAGATAAGCCAGTAAGGACGACGAGCTTCTCTCTAGGGATGTCTAGATTGATGTTTTTGAGGTTGTGGGTGCGGGCACCGCGGATCTTGATTTCGTTATTCATGATTTTTTAGCGTAACTTGTTAATATAGCTCTTTCCCATGAATCCTTCTGAACTTCGCTCCACTCTGGCCTTAGCAGGCATATTTGGCCTCCGTATGCTGGGCCTATTCTTGCTATTGCCCATCTTTAGCCTCCATGCGCGTGGCTTGCCGGGTGGTGAGCACGCCCTTTGGGTCGGTTTGACTCTCGGAATCTTTAATATTATTCAGGCCTGTTTTTACATCCCTTTAGGCCGTTTATCGGACCGAATTGGGCGTAAACCCGTTGTTTTATGGGGTCTATCCCTGTTTGTGGCCGGAGCCTTAATTTGTGCTGCCAAAGATGATTTGCTCTGGATTGCGATTGGCCGGGGGGTCATGGGTGCTGGTGCCGTCTCAGCAGCGATTTCTGCCTGGGTAGCAGATTTGACTCGCGAGCAGGTGCGCACGCGAGCTATGGCATTGGTTGGCGGCAGTATTGCCCTCTCGTTTGCTTTGTCTTTAGTGATTGCCGCCCCGATTTATCGAGCGATTAGTCTGAGTGGAATTTTTATCGTTCTAGCAGTCTTGGGTGTGATTGCGATGTTTGTCACTTATTACGTTTTGCCAACGAGTGCGCCTGAAGCAAAAGTTCAACAGGCTTCATTGAAAGAAGTTTTCTTTCGTCCGGACTTGATGCGCTTGAATCTCGGTGTATTTGTATTACATGCAACTCAAGTTGCGATGTTCTTAGTAGTCCCTAGATTGTTAGTGCAGGCGGGATTACCGCTTTCTTCACACTGGGAAATTTATCTTCCTGTAGTGCTACTGTCATTTGTCTTCATGGCACCCGCAATTATTTATGGTGAAAAGAAGCAGAAGTTAAGAACCATTTTGTTAGTCGCAATTGTTTTGTTGCTGGTTGCAGAATTGATTTTTACGCAAGCCAATTCAGTGTTGACGATTGCAACTGCATTGCTGGTTTATTTTGTAGGCTTCAATCTGCTCGAAGCCTTACAGCCTTCTTTGGTGTCTCGTTTTGCTAAAGAATCCAAGGGCACCGCATTAGGCGTTTACAACACTACGCAATCGATTGGTTTGTTCTCAGGGGCGGTCATTGGGGGTTATTTGATGGATAGCCATGGTGATTTATCGGTCTTTGCCATGGGCGCAGCACTCTTGGTTTGCTGGCTTATAATTGCTTGGTCGATGGGTGAAATGCCAACGAGAGCAACAGATTCTAAGGATGTAAGCACAACGACATAACCGCAGCTTCATTGATTAAATTAAAGCGAGCAGTTTATTTTTTAGCAGTAATAACAGTAGTATTTTTCTTCGGGAGACAACATGGCTTCGGTAAATAAGGTCATCATCGTAGGTAACGTAGGACGTGATCCAGAGACGCGTTACATGCCAAGCGGCGACGCAGTGACAAACATCTCAGTAGCAACATCTGATCGCTACAAAGACAAACAAACTAACGAAATGAAAGAAACCACAGAATGGCACCGTGTTGCATTCTTTGGCAAGCTTGCAGAAATCGCTGGTCAGTACCTCAAAAAAGGTTCACAGGTTTATGTTGAAGGTCGTTTGCGTACACGCAAATGGACTGACGCTAGTGGCCAAGAAAAGTATTCCACAGAAATCGTTGCAGAAACAATGCAAATGCTTGGTGGCAAGCCAGTAGGCGGAAGCGGTGATGGCGGCGAGAGCTACAGCCGTTCAAAGCCGGCTGAGCAGTCTGCCCCAGCACCATCAAACGCTGCATCATTGGGTGCAATGGACGACGATATTCCGTTTTGATAATTTCAGAATGCCTAGTAAGTAGTTTTTACTAAAAATCAAGAAAACCCCAATTAGTTATTGGGGTTTTCTTTTATGTAATCAGGATTCTTGGGTGCATGTAAATCTAACATTCACTATTGACCTTAAAATAACCATATGAATATCAGAGGAATAAGGCAGTTAGTATTTTTGCTATGCACAGTAGTGCTTGCGGCCATCATGCCTAGCTTATCTTATGGTGCCCCCTTCTTCTTTCCGGATATGAATCCTTCCTTTGTTAAAGGAGATTCCCCCGAATGGTTGCAAGAAGGCCGGGGCAATGACGGCTACCTAACAATTACTTCTGAAGTGATTCCAGTTAATACATGCACGCAGATGGCTAGTCGTAGTTTCTGGGGATCGGATAAAACTCAGCTTGTTCTATCGGTTGTTACCTATGGGTTTAAGAGTAAGCTTGATAAAGTAGACATTCCAATTGGGACTTTTGATGGTAGAGATAGTGGCTCTGAGTGCTCTTCTCTGAGCACTACACCATTGCAGATAGTGCCAATCACCAGTCTTGGTGCTTACTCAGTATTTAATCCAGGAAATCTATCTTTGGTCCTGAATGTCAGAAGCTCGAATGATTCCAATCAAGACTTTGTGGGTTCTGCAAAATTACTTCTCGGCGCAGCGGCAATGGTGGCAACAGGCGGATCAGCAGCGGCGATTGGGGGTATTTCAGCGACTGTTGGTAATTCAGTGATGAGCGATACCCAGAAAAAAGCCAATAGTCTTTTGCAGGGAATGATTGATGCAAAAGTGCCTGTGACATTTAGCTGGTCAGAGTTGCGTCGAGGAATTAGCGCAGTGCAAATCCCTGTATACAAGATTGATCAAAGCGTAAGTAGTCTGACGGATAAACAAATTCAGCAACTACAAAAAGATCCCAAAGCAGATAAGCAATTAATGTTTACAGTGAAGTTAGAGGTTCAATACTTTAGAAGTATCTTCTATCCAACTGTGGCAAACATTGTGGATTTGGCTACCCGTGAAAACCTGTCATCAGATTATATTTTAAATTTCCAGGTGCCCGGTTCTAGTCAAAACTTTATGCAGCTCTTAAATAGTTCAGCGCCAAGTCTTTTGCAGCAAGTGACCAAAGTGGAGGGGGCCGATCTCACTCGTGCCTGCTCCATTGCCTTATCGAAATTGAAGTCAGCAGGTCTTGATGACGTTGACAGTGCAATTGTGATGAAGTCATTTATTGATGAGGCAAAAGGGGATGCAGGCTGGTACTTGAACCCAGCTTTAGTGAAAAGCTGCTTTTCTCAGGCCCCAAGTATTCATACAAATCTGGAAAAGATATATGGCAAGCCCGCACAAGTAAGCATCCAGACTACGACGCCTTAAGTTTTGACTTATTGACGTGCGTGTCGAATGTTTTCTGGCCAAGGGGAGTTGTAGTCTGTGCGGAATGGATTGATATCTAAGCCGCCGCGTCTTGTGTAGCGCGCATAGACAGATAGTTTCTCTGGTTTGCACTGACGCTTGATGTCAGTAAAGATGGTTTCCACGCAATGCTCGTGGAACTCACCTAACTGCCTAAAGCCAATGAGATAGCGTAATAAACCCTCTTCAAGGATCGGCCTGCCTTGGTAACGAATTTGCACGCTCGCCCAGTCTGGTTGACCGGTAACTGGGCAATTGGATTTAAGAAGATGCGAGACAAGACACTGCTCTATTGGACCAAATGATTCATTGACGCCAAGTAGGCCTGGGTCTGCGGGTAGGTTTGGGTCTACTTCAATATCTAATCTGTCCATCAAAATGCCACCCATTTCTTGCATCCCTTTTTTTGAGACTGCCTCTGTTAGGTTGATGCGGGTGGTGATCTTGCTGCCAGCAACTGCAGATAAGTCAGTAATGAGGCGCTCTTTAACTTCATTCTCATCTTCAAAGCGTGCGCTGTTAAGGCTGTTGAGATAAAGCTTGAAAGATTTAGACTCAATCATGTTCGGTGAGTCTGCAGGAATCTGAAACTCCGCCAAAGCAATCTGCGGTTTACCTTTTTGATTAAGCCAGCTCAGCTCAAAGGCGTTCCATAGATCAACACCAGCAAAGGGTAGGGCTTGATCTTCTTTAAGGCCCAACTTCTTTCTGTTCTCAGACCTGGGGATGGGAAACAGCACACTCGGATCATATTGATCTGGGTATTGCGTTGATTGTCCGAGGGGTAAGGTTGCCATTACAGTATTTCACTTACTTCTTAGGTTTATTTGATACGCCAGATACCACGTGGCCCGTTGGTGCTACAGACGCAGCTGACTGGCAATGACCGGTTTGATCATCAAAGAAAAAGTCTGGTTCGAATTCTCGTAAGAACTCGCTCTTTGAGAGGCCGCCTAAGAACATCGCTTCATCCACATCAATACCCCATGCCATCAGTGTGCGAATGGCTCGTTCATGGGCTGGTGCAGAGCGTGCTGTAACTAATGCCGTCCGAATGCGCATACCGTTTTCACTAGTGGAGCGTTGCAGTCTGTGTAGGGCTTCTAGCAAAGGTTTGAATGGGCCGGGAGGCAAGGGAATATCGACCTTCTTACTTTCGTGATCCACAAAGGCTTCAAGACCTTTTTTCTGGAAGACTTGCTCGGCTTCATCGGAGAAAAGGACAGCGTCTCCGTCAAACGCGATGCGGATTTCATTAGGATGGGACTCGGCGGTTTTACTAGACTCTGGATACACGCGAGCGGCAGGAAAGCCTGCATCAATCGTTGCTCGCACATCATCTTCATTTGCAGACAAGAAGAGATTGGCATGTAGAGAGCGCAAGTAATGATACGGAGGCCTACCTCTTGTAAATACGCCACGCTCAAGATGTAGACCATGATGCTCGGCTGAACGGAATACACGCAGACCGCTGACCGGATCGTTGCGAGAAAGAATGACCACTTCGACACGTTGCTCACCCTCATCATTAAAAGCGAGGAGTTTCTTGACCAAGGGGAATGCCACCCCTTTTTGAGCGGCCTCACTGAGGCGCTCTAACTGCAACTTCATATAAGCGCTGTCATCGGTTGACTCGAAGATGCGATTTTCTTCCTCGAAATCAAACAGGGCGCGCGAAGAGATCGCGACGACGAGTTTTCCGGTGAGTGTGTATGACATTTGAGATTGGGCTTATTTCAGGAACAGGCGATAGGCGGGATTGTTAGTCTCATCCCAGTGTGGATAGCCTAGGGTTGCCAAGAAGTTTTGGAATTTCTTCTGCTCATTTTTCGGTACTTGAATACCAATCAGAATGCGGCCATAGTCGGCTCCGTGATTGCGATAGTGGAACAAACTGATATTCCAGTTAGGGGCCATGCTGGTTAAGAACTTCATCAAAGCACCTGGGCGCTCTGGGAACTCAAAGCGATAGAGCAATTCATCTTTAGCCAGTGCAGAATGCCCGCCAACCATATGACGTAAATGCGATTTTGCTAGCTCATCATGCGTGAGATCAATCGTTGCAAACTTGGCTTTGCGGAAATGCTTTGCAATCGCTTCGCTGTCACCGGATTTTTGTGTGCTGATGCCAACAAAAATATGGGCTTCACTTTGATCGCCAATACGATAGTTAAATTCAGTCACGTTACGTTTGCCGAGTAATTCGCAGAAGCGTTTAAAGGAGCCACGTTCTTCAGGAATAGTGACTGCAAATACCGCTTCGCGGAACTCACCAACGTCTGCGCGCTCAGCCACAAAGCGTAGGCGACTAAAGTTCATGTTGGCCCCGCAAGCCACAGCCACTAAGGTTTTCTTCTTGATACGTTTTTTCTCGACATACTTCTTCATGCCCGCAATGGCGAGTGCGCCAGCGGGCTCAAGAATACTGCGGGTGTCGGTAAACACATCATTAATAGCTGCGCAGATTTCATCTGTGTCGACTGTGACGATTTCGTCTACTACTTTTTTGCAAATACGGAATGTTTCTTTGCCAACCAATTTCACAGCAGTGCCATCTGAGAACAAACCGACGTCTTTCATCTCAATACGTTTATTTGCTTTGAGCGATTGATTCATGGCATCGGAGTCAGAAGCTTGAACACCAATCACTTTTGTTTTTGGGCTAACAGCTTTGATGTATTCACCAATGCCAGAAATTAAACCGCCGCCGCCAATAGCAACAAATACCGCATCGATCGGTTTTTCATATTGAGTAAAAATTTCGTGGGCAATCGTTCCTTGACCTGCGATGACATCGGGATCATCAAAAGGGTGGACAAAAGTTAAGCCCCGTTTTTTGCCGAGAATCTCAGAATGTTTAAAGGCATCGCTATAGGATTCACCATGAAGGATGATTTCTACCCAAGATCCGCCTCTGACCTTGACCGCATCAATTTTGACGCTAGGGGTCGTGACCGGCATCACGATGACGGCTTTGCACTTCATTTTGGCGGCAGATAGGGCTACACCCTGGGCATGATTGCCTGCAGAAGCTGTAATAACCCCGCGTTTTAGGGCTTCTGGGGGTAAATGGGCCATTTTGTTGTAGGCGCCACGGAGTTTGAAGGAGAAAACCGGCTGGTTATCTTCTCTTTTAAGTAAGACCTGGTTGCCCAAACGCTTAGTCAGTTCTGGGGCGAGCTGAAGTTCGGTTTCTCTGGCTACGTCATAGACGCGAGCCGATAAAATTTTCTTTAAATAGTTCGTTGCCATCCGATGAGCGTACCACGGATGGCTCCTAAGCCCTTAGATTTGCAAGGGTTTATCCCTTTGGGGAGCAACTTTCTCGGAATCCTGCCACTATCAGGTTCACTCAATTAAAATGCTTATTTATCAAATATGTCGCTATGAACGCACCATTAGCTTTGAACCAGTTGTTGGATGCTGAGGCGGGCTCCCCCCGTCTTCGCGAAATTCCCTACAACTACACCTCCTTTTCTGATCGAGAGATTGTGATTCGCCTATTGGGCGAGGAGTCATGGCATGTTCTCAACAACTTGCGTGGCGTTCGCCGTACAGGTCGTTCCGCTCGCATGCTGTTTGAAATTCTGGGTGATATTTGGGTGGTTCAGCGCAACCCGTTCTTGCAAGATGATTTGCTGGATAGTCCCAATCGCCGCAAACAATTAATTGATGCACTCTGGCATCGCTTGGGCGAAGTCAAGAAGCGCAATAGTGGTGATTCTGCTGACCAAGTAGAAATTCTATTAAGTGCCGCTTATCGCGCAATCGAAAATTTCGAAAACGGATTTAAAGAAGTTGAAGTCATTCGTAAGCGTGCTCGTAAGGAGTTAGGTCGTCATACTGCTGCAGACAATATTTGCTTTGATGGTGTGTCTCGTGCTGCTCACGTTACCGATGCAACAGACTGGCGCGTGGAGTTTCCACTCGTTGTTCTAAAGCCGGATTACGAATCTGAAATTCCTGGTTTAGTGAAAGCTTGTATTGAATTAGGGCTGACCATTATTCCTCGTGGAGGTGGTACTGGTTATACCGGTGGCGCTATTCCGCTGTATGCAATGTCGGCAGTGATTAACACTGAAAAGTTACAAGATATTGGCGGCGTAAAAGCTAAAAAACTACCAGGCTTAGATCGTGAAGTATCTACCATCTTTACTGGCGCAGGCGTTGTGACCCGTCGCGTATCTGATGCTGCAGAGCATGCTGGTCTTGTGTTTGCAGTTGATCCTACTTCTGCCGATGCAAGCTGCATTGGCGGCAATATTGCCATGAATGCGGGTGGTAAGAAAGCGGTTCTTTGGGGAACTGCTTTAGATAATCTGGCTAGCTGGCGCATGGTGGATCCGCAAGGCAATTGGTTGGATATCGAGCGTCTTGAACACAATATGGGCAAGATCCATGATGTGGCAACTGTCCGCTTTCAGCTCACTTGGTCTGATGGCAATAGCGAGCCGGGTCAGCGCATTCTAAAAACAGAATTATTAGAAGTTGAAGGCAGACGTTTCCGCAAAGAAGGTTTAGGTAAAGACGTTACTGATAAATTTTTATCAGGTTTACCTGGTGTGCAAAAAGAAGGTTGTGATGGTTTGATTACTAGCGCAACTTGGGTATTGCATCGCATGCCTAAATTCATGCGCACGGTTTGCTTGGAGTTTTTTGGTCAAGCGCGAGAAGCGATCCCCAGTATTGTGGAGATCAAAGCATACTTAGATGGCTTAAGCAAGCAAGGTGGCCCAATCTTGGCCGGCCTAGAGCATTTGGACGATCGCTATTTAAGAGCGGTGGGTTATTCAACTAAATCAAAGCGCAATAGCTTGCCGAAGATGGTATTGATTGGCGATATTGCTGGCGATGATGAAGAAGCCGTTGCTGCAGCTACTAGTGAGGTAGTGCGGATGGCGAACTTACGTGTTGGCGAAGGCTTTGTTGCAGTCAGCGCTGAGGCTCGTAAGAAGTTCTGGCTCGATCGTGCCCGCACAGCTGCGATTGCCCGTCATACCAATGCTTTCAAGATTAATGAAGACGTCGTGATTCCTTTGCCGCGTATGGGTGAGTACACCGACGGTATCGATCGCATCAATATTGAGCTCTCTCTCAAGAACAAGTTGCAAGTACTCGATGGTCTTGAGACTTTCTTGAAAAAGAGCGCATTACCGCTAGGTAAGAGTGATGCTGAGTATGAGATCCCTACAGCAGAAATCTTGGGAGATCGTGTTCAGCAAGCCCTAGAGCTTATTGCCAAGGTCCGTGGGCGTTGGGCTGAGTGGCTCATTGAGATGGACTCTTATTTTCCGCGACTGCAGGATTACAGTCTGCGCGCTTCATGGAAAGAGGAAGTGCGCTCAGAGTTGCGCATCATCTTTGGTGGTTTGGCATTTGAGCCGATTCTGGCCGAGCTAGAAGCAATTCACAAAAACGTGTTGCGTAAGCGCGTATTCGTCGCGTTGCACATGCATGCTGGCGATGGCAACGTTCATACCAATATCCCGGTGAACTCGGATGACTACGAGATGTTGCAAGATGCGCATCGCGCCGTAGATCGGATCATGAAATTAGCCCGCTCATTAGACGGTGTGATTTCCGGTGAGCATGGTATTGGTATTACTAAATTAGAGTATTTAACAGAAGCTGAACTCAAAGATTTCCGCAGCTATAAGAATCGCGTTGATCCAGAAGGTCGCTTTAATAAAGGCAAGTTGATGCCACATGCTGATCTGAGCATGGCCTACACGCCTAGCTTTGGTTTGATGGGCCATGAGTCAATCATCATGCAGCAAAGCGATATTGGTGCTATTGCCGATAGCGTAAAAGATTGTTTACGTTGCGGTAAATGCAAGCCTGTTTGCTCAACCCATGTACCACGTGCAAACCTGCTTTACAGCCCGCGCGACAAAATCCTCGCAACATCACTATTGATTGAAGCCTTCCTATATGAAGAGCAAACTCGACGTGGTGTTTCGATTCGCCATTGGGAAATGTTTGATGATGTCGCAGCGCATTGCACGGTTTGCCATAAGTGCTTAACTCCATGCCCGGTCAATATCGACTTTGGTGATGTGACCATGAACATGCGTAATCTCTTGCGCAAGATGGGACAGCAGCGCTTTAATCCTGGCACAGCAGCATCCATGTTCTTCTTGAATGCCACCAGCCCAGAATCGATTAATCTTGCTCGCAAGACGATGATCGGTTGGGGTTATAAGTTGCAACGCCTGGGTAATGATGTCTTACGGAAGTTTGCGAAAAAACAAACTGCCCATCCGCCTGCAACAGTAGGAAAGCCGAGCGTTAAAGAGCAGGTGATCTTTTTTGTAAATAAGAAGATGCCTGGCAATCTACCCAAGAAAACGGCGCGTGCTTTGTTGGACATTGAGGATGCGAACTACGTTCCAATTATTCGTGATCCTAAGACAACTTCTGCAGATACTGAGGCGGTGTTCTACTTCCCGGGTTGCGGATCTGAGCGCTTGTTCTCTCAGGTTGGTTTGGCTACTCAGGCGATGTTGTGGAATGTAGGTGTTCAAACGGTTCTGCCACCAGGCTATCTCTGTTGCGGCTACCCACAGCGTGGTAATGGCGACTTTGATAAAGCAGAGAAGATGATCACGGATAACCGTGTGTTATTCCATCGTGTTGCCAATACCCTCAATTACTTGGATATCAAGACCGTGGTTGTTTCTTGTGGCACTTGTTATGACCAGTTAGCTGGCTACCAGTTCGAACAGATTTTCCCTGGCTGCCGCATTATTGATATTCATGAGTTCTTGGCAGAGAAGGGCGTTAAGCTCTCTGGCGTAACTGGTGTGAAGTATATGTATCACGATCCTTGCCACTCTCCAATGAAGTTACAAGACCCTTTGAAGACGGTGAATGAGTTAATTCAACTCGAAGATGGTAAGGCGATTGCGAAGAATGATCGTTGCTGCGGTGAATCTGGCACATTAGCCGTCACACGTCCTGATATTTCTACTCAAGTGCGTTTCCGCAAACAGATTGAGATGGAAAAAGCGGCGACTGAATTGCGCAAAGATGATTTCACTGGCGAAGTCAAAGTGTTAACTAGTTGCCCATCATGCTTACAAGGTCTGACACGTTTTGATGCAGATAGCGACACTACAGCCGATTACATTGTTGTTGAAATGGCTCAGAAGCTACTTGGTAAAGACTGGATGCAGGACTATGTAGCAAAGGCTAACCAAGGTGGTATTGAGAGGGTCCTCGTTTAATGATTCCGAGCAATATCGTTGTACATCAGCAATCCAAGGTCTTGGAGCTCTCTTATGAGGGTGACAAGACTTATCGCCTGCCTTTTGAATTGTTAAGGGTTTTATCTCCTTCCGCCGAAGTTCAGGGCCATGGGCCTGGGCAGGAAACATTGCAGACGGGTAAGCGTGATGTTTTGATCGCCAATATTGAACCTGTTGGGCACTATGCACTCAAGCCCAGCTTTTCGGATGGGCATGACTCTGGCTTGTTTACCTGGGATTACTTATTGTTTCTGTGTGAGAACCAGGAGCAGTTATGGAAAGAGCATTTAGATAAATTGGCCGCTGCTGGCTTAGACCGCGATACACCGATGACACAAGCAGGCAGTGCATCAGGCCATTCTTGTGGAAGTCACTAATGAGTAAAACGCACTTCGGGTATCAAAGTGTTGATGAAGCTGAAAAAGCCGGCAAGGTTGCCGAGGTTTTTCATTCGGTAGCCAGCAAGTACGACGTCATGAATGACCTGATGTCATTCGGGCTGCATCGGGTTTGGAAAAAAGTGACGATTGCTCGTGCAAATGTTCGTCCTGGCCAAAAGATTTTGGACATTGCTGGCGGTACTGGCGATCTCGCCGCGGCTTTCGCAAAAGCGGCTGATTGGGGACGCAACCCAGATGCTCAAGTTTGGTTAAGTGATATCAATGCTTCTATGTTGGGTGTGGGGCGTGACCGCCTATTGGATCGCGGTATGGCTTTGCCTTGCGTTCAGTTTGATGCCGAAAAAATTCCTTTTCCGAATAATCATTTTGACGTGGTGACCGTTGCCTTTGGTTTGCGTAACATGACACATAAAGAGATCGCTTTAGGTGAAATGTGCCGTGTGATCAAACCTGGTGGCCGTGTTTTGGTATTGGAGTTCTCTAAGCCTGATGCCTTTTTGCAACCCGTATATGACACTTATTCATTTAAGGTTTTGCCTTGGTTGGGTGAGAAGATTGCACAAGATTCAGAAAGCTATCGCTATTTAGCTGAATCGATTCGCATGCATCCCGATGCAGAAACCCTTAAAGAAATGATGTTGGGGGTTGGTTTTGATGAAGTGGAAACCCACAGGATGACTGGGGGTATCGTTGCCTTACATATTGGTATTAAATACTAATAGTCGTATAGTTTTTAAAGTCTTAAAAACTAAAGAAGTTGAGTAGTTATCAGAAGGGGTAAATCTAAAAATGAATAAACATTTTTTTAAAGCAGTTCTCTTGAGCTTTACTTTGATCATTGCAATGGTTGGTCAGGTTGATGCTGCTCGCTTAGGTGGCGGAAGAAGTCTTGGACGCGCGCCAAGTGCACCAATGCAACGTCAGGCTGCTCCTGTGCAAAAGCCAGTTCAGCAAGCACAGCCGACTTCCCCAGCCCCCGCCCCTCAAGCACCTGCGCCTAGTCGTTTTGGTGGCATGGGTGGTATTTTGGGTGGCTTAGCTGCGGGCCTGGGAATTGGTTACCTCTTATCGCATTTTGGTTTAGGTGAAGCAGCCTCTTCATTAATTACTGGTTTGCTGATCGCAATGTTGGCTGGCTTTGTCATTATGTTTGTGATTCGTAGATTATTGCCAGCGATGTCTGGTGCTGGTCAAAACTCAAATGCGCCATCACAAGGCATGCAGCGCAATAGCGTTGAGATGCCCAGACAAGAACCTGCATTCACTCCTGCTGCAAATGCATTCGGTGGGGTGAGTACAGAGCCTGAGGTATTTCAGTCAACTTTGCCCCCTGGTTTCGATCAGCAAACATTTTTGGAAAATGCAAAACAATATTTTGTAACTTTGCAAAAAGCTTGGGACCAAGGTGATCTTGCATCCTTACGTGAATTTACAACTCCCGATATGTTTGCCACGATTCAGCAAGATTTAGCTGGTAGAACTGATGGCAGTAATCAAACAGATGTCGTGACTATTAATGCTCAGCTCTTAGGGGTTGAGACGGCAGATGCCCATTATTTCTGTAGCGTTCAGTTCAGCGGCATGATTCGTGAGCAGCAGGGAGCTCCAGCGAGCGACTTCTCCGAAATCTGGAATTTAAGCAAGCCTGTGGAAGGTCCTGGCGGCTGGGTACTGGCGGGTATTTCCCAGTTGGTTTAAGCTTTAGGTACTTTCCGTCGGAAAACCCGCACTAGTGCGGGTTTTTTACACTCATGAATAGACATTTTTCGACTACCCATACGATTGCTTCTGGCGCAGCCTGCCGGGGGATTAATCACGTGTTGGATAGCGAGCCTTGGGCGTCTACAGAATTGGCTCGTCATGCCAACAAAACAATCTTGTTACAACTTCCGCTAGGTAATCTGTGTTTTGAGATCAAGCCAGATGGTTTATTGGCTAGCTTAAAAGAGATTGAGGCACCTTCGCTCACTTTGGAGGTTTCTGCCAAGGCATTGAGTGACTTGGCAGGCAGTACCGGTTCTTTGCGAGAGCAGGCTTTCAAAGCAGTCAAAATTACTGGTGATGCAGACTTGGCCCAATTATTGGGTCGTCTTGCAGGACAGTTGCGCTGGGAATACGAGGAAGATTTAGCTCGTCTGGTTGGAGATGCACCTGCAAACTTTGCCGTAAGGCAGGGTAAAAAGTTTGTGTCTGCCACACGTTCTGCTGCAAGCGATTTGCTGGACAATGTAGTGGAGTATGTCAGCGAAGAAAAGAAAGTGCTTTTAAATAAACGAGACTTTATGGTTCGTAAATCCGAATTAAGTGATTTGCGCGAGTCTGTAGATCGTATGGAAAAACGTATTCAACTTCTAGAGCAAAAGGCTAAATAAATCGTGCGTCGAATTGCTCGTCTCTTTTTCATTTTCTTTACCGCATGGCGTTATGGTTTATTGCCACTACTTCGTGATCTTCTAAAGCCGGGCATTCGTCGCGGATTCTTAACAGTACTTTGCTGGATGTCTCCTGGCAGTCATTTACCTAGAGGTGAGCGTATTCGATTGACGCTAGAGGCACTAGGCCCTATTTTTGTGAAATTTGGTCAAGTACTTTCTACACGTCGCGATTTATTGCCAGAAGATATCGCTAATGAATTGGCTAAATTACAAGATCAGGTACCACCATTCTCAAACGAAGAATCTCGTCGCTTGATTGAAGCGGATCTAGGTCAACCAATTGAAGAAGTGTTTATTAGCTTTGATGCAACACCTGTCGCTAGTGCCTCAGTGGCACAGGTGCACTTCGGAGTCTTGCGTGGCACAGATAAGCATCCTGAATGGGAGGGTCGTTCAGTAGCCATCAAGGTCTTGCGCCCCGGTATTTTGCCGGTGATTGAGGGTGATTTGGCTTTGATGTACGACTTAGCTAAAGTGATTGAAAAAAGCTCCGAAGATGGCCGCCGTTTAAAACCGCGTGAGAACGTTTCGGAGTTCGATACTTATTTGCATGATGAGCTTGATCTCATGCGCGAAGCCGCTAATGCGAGTCAGCTACGTAGGCAATTTGCGGATTCGAATAAGTTAATGATTCCCGAGATGTATTGGGATTTATGTCACACCAATGTGATTGTCATGGAGAGAATGTATGGCATCTCAATTGGTAAAACGGCAGCACTCAGAGAGGCGGGCGTTGACTTTAAGAAGTTGGCTTCAGATGGCGTAGAGATATTCTTTACTCAAGTGTTTGAGTATGGGTTCTTCCATGCAGATATGCATCCCGGCAACATTATGATTAGCTTAGAGCCAGAAACATTTGGCCGTTTCATTTCTCTAGATTTTGGAATTGTTGGTGCATTAAGCGAATCTGACAAAAATTATTTAGCCTTGAATTTTCTGGCATTCTTTAATCGCGATTACCGCCGAGTTGCTGAGTTACATATTGAATCGGGTTGGGTTCCGGCGAATACCCGCGTTGAAGAATTAGAGGGTGCGGTACGTTCAGTTTGCGAACCGTATTTCGATCGCCCCCTGAAAGAAATTTCCTTGGGCATCGTGCTGATGCGCCTATTTCAAACATCGCGTCGCTTTAAGGTGGAAATTCAGCCGCAACTCACTTTGCTACAAAAAACCCTCTTGAATGTCGAGGGTCTGGCTCGTCAACTGGATCCCGACCTGGATCTTTGGAAAACGGCTAAGCCGATTCTGGAAAAATGGGTAAGCAAGCAGTTGGGGTGGCGTGGTCTCATTGATGGCATCAAGGAAGAGGCGCCTACTTGGGCCAAAATTCTGCCAACATTGCCCCGTTTGATTGCGGATAGCCTAGCGCAGGCCCGTTCCCCCATCAAAGACCAAAATGGCGAATTAGAGGTCTTAAAGGCCCTTTTATTGCAAGAAAGACGTACACATCGCCTTTTGGCAGGCGCTTTACTCTTTGCTGGCGGGTTTTTGGCTGGAATTTTGATCATCAGCCTAGGCATTTATTAGTCTCTCGCTGATTGGCTGCTAACCCGCTAAAATAGCGGGTTAGGCAGAACACATGAAAAAATACTTTATCGCTGGCATCCTCGTTTGGGCACCCTTGTCGATCACCATTTGGGTGATTGCTTGGGGCTTGGGCCTGCTCGATGGTGTTTTTGGTTCTGTAATGCACGCCATTATTATTGTTCTCCCTGAGGATGCCGCTAGAGATTTGCAGCATTTCCGCGACCTCCCGGGTGTTGGAATACTGATTGTCATTGTGGTCATCCTTCTCACTGGATTGACCGCAATTAATTTTGCCGGACAGTGGTGGTTAAAAGTTTGGGATAAATTTGTTAATCGCATACCGATTGTTCGTTCCATTTATTCCAGCGTTCAGCAAGTCTCATCCACTTTATTTTCTGGAAGTGGGCAAGCTTTTAGCAAAGCCTTGCTGATTCGATATCCCCATGCGGATTCTTGGGTGATTGCTTTTCAAACTGGCATTCCCGCAAGAGAAGTAACTGCCAAATTGGGTGAAGATTACGTCAACGTATTTTTGCCTACAACCCCAAATCCAACCTCTGGTTTTTTCATGATCGTGCCACGTGCACAAACGATTGAATTAGAGATGAGTGTGGAAGAGGCTCTGAAACATATTGTTTCAATGGGCTCTGTTCCCCCCAATAGTTCTAGTGGTTTAACTGCATCCCAGTTGCCACACCATTTTTGATTTATAGGAAATTGTTATGTCAATGCGAAGCCATACCTGCGGCCAGGTCACCGATTCACTGATTGGTCAAGAAGTCACTCTTGCTGGATGGGTTAATCGCCGTCGTGACCACGGAGGCGTGATCTTTATTGACTTGCGTGACCGCGAAGGTTTTGTACAGGTTGTTTGCGATCCTGATCGCCCAGAAATGTTTGCTCTTGCTGAGCAAGTTCGTAGCGAGTTCTGTATACAGATTAAAGGTCTTGTACGTGCACGTCCTGCCGGCACTGAGAACACGGATTTAGTTAGTGGAAAAGTAGAGATCCTCTGCCATAGCTTGGTGATTCTGAATGCTTCTGTAACTCCGCCGTTCCAGATTGATGATGAGAATTTGTCAGAGACCACTCGATTAACTCATCGCGTATTGGATTTGCGTCGCCCACAAATGCAAAAGAATTTACGGTTGCGTTACAACGTGGCGATGGAGTGTCGTCGTTATTTAGATGATGCTGGCTTTATCGATATCGAAACACCGATGTTAACTAAGAGCACCCCAGAAGGCGCGCGTGATTATTTGGTGCCTTCCCGTGTTCATGATGGCCAGTTCTTTGCGCTGCCACAGTCTCCACAGTTATTCAAACAGTTGTTAATGGTCGCTGGCTTTGATCGCTACTATCAAATTACCAAGTGTTTCCGTGACGAAGACTTGCGTGCGGATCGTCAACCTGAATTTACTCAGATCGACTGTGAAACTGCTTTCTTGAGTGAGTTAGAAATTCGTGATTTGTTTGAAAACATGATTCGACATATTTTCAAGAAGACGATGAATGTTGAGTTGCCTAATCCATTCCCAACCATGCCTTACTCTGAAGGTATGGCGCGTTTTGGCTCTGATAAGCCAGATTTGCGTGTGAACTTTGAATTCACTGAATTGACTGATTTAATGAAAGACGTTGATTTCAAGGTGTTCTCAGGTGCCGCTAACCAAGTGGGTGGACGAGTGGTGGGCTTATGCGTGCCTGGTGGTGCTGAAATTAGCCGTAGCGAAATCGATGACTACACTCAGTTCGTCAGTATTTATGGCGCTAAAGGCTTGGCTTGGATTAAGGTCAATTCCGTTGCTGAAGGCCGCAATGGCTTGCAGTCACCAATCGTGAAGAATTTGCATGATGCAGCGATTCAAGGCATCTTGAAGCGCACTGGTGCAAAAGATGGCGACATTATTTTCTTTGGTGCCGACAAAGAAAAAGTAGTAAACGATGCGATTGGTAATTTACGTTTACGTATTGGCCAATCTGCTTGGGGCAAAGCGCATGGTCTCTTTACCGAAGGTTGGAAACCATTGTGGGTAGTAGATTTCCCAATGTTTGACTACGACGAAGGCGAAGCCCGTTGGGTTGCCTGCCATCATCCGTTTACCAGTCCTAAAGATGAGCACATGAAGTATCTGGAGTCTGATCCAGGTAAGTGCTTGGCTAAAGCGTATGACATGGTGTTGAACGGTAGTGAAATTGGTGGCGGCTCAGTCCGTATTCACCAAGAGGCTGTTCAAAGCCAGGTATTCCGTGCATTGAAAATTGATGCAGAAGAAGCGCAAGCGAAGTTTGGCTTTTTGTTAGATGCACTTCAGTATGGCGCGCCTCCTCACGGCGGTATTGCGTTCGGCCTGGATCGCATCGTAACGATGATGACTGGTGCAGAATCCATTCGTGATGTGATTGCTTTCCCTAAAACACAACGTGCGCAGTGCTTGTTAACTCAGGCCCCAAGCCCAGTAGACGAGCGTCAACTGCGTGAGTTGCATATCCGTTTGCGTCAAGCTACCCCTGCCGCATAAAGCAACTTCAGTAATACCATCTTGAAAATCCCTATTTCGGTTTTAGTCGTTATCTACAAATCGAATAGGGATGTTTTATTGATAGAGCGTGCTGACCGCTCTGGCTTTTGGCAATCTGTCACTGGTAGTCTTGATACTCTCGATGAGGATCTGGCTTTAGCAGCTACGCGAGAAGTATTTGAAGAGACGGGGATTGCGGTGGTGCGCCTACCAAAAGAGGCGTTGCAAAACCTGCATCATCACATCGAGTATGAAATCTATCCTGAGTGGCGATTTCGTTATGCCCCAGGTGTTACCCGAAATATCGAACATTGGTTTGCGCTAGAAGTTCCGGATAGCACTCCAATCACACTTGCCCCAAGGGAGCATGTTGCATATGAGTGGCTCCCTTATGAAGAGGCCGCTAAGAAATGTTTTTCTCGTAGCAATGGCGAAGCTATTTTGAAATTATTTTCTGCGAACTAAGCCGAGTCAAATAGCCGATTAGGAATAAGATAGAGCGATGAGACATTCATCAGGACATCATCACGGTAGCGCAGATTCAAAAACACCAGGGCGCGGTGATTGGCGCGTCATTCGTGATCTCCTCCCTTATCTTCTGGAGTATCGCTTTCGGGTAATTATTGCCCTGAGCTGTTTAATAGCTGCCAAGGTCGTTAATCTCGGCATTCCAATTGTGATGAAAGAGTTAATTGACTCTTTGGATATCAAAGCAAGTTCTCCCCAAGCCCTTTTGGCTGTTCCCTTGGGAATTATTCTGGCCTACGGCTTATTAAGAATTTCCGCATCCTTGTTTACAGAGTTGCGTGAAGCTTTATTTGCCAAGGTTACCCAGAATGCAGTTCGTAAAGTAGCGCTTCAGGTATTTGAGCACTTGCATTCACTTGCGCTGAGCTTTCATCTAGCCCGTCAGACGGGTGGCGTGAGTCGAGATATTGAGCGCGGGACACGTGGTATTCAGTCACTGATTTCTTACTCGCTCTATAGCATCTTGCCAACAGTAATTGAGTTTTTTTTGGTGTTGGGCTACCTTGCCTATTCATACGATATTTGGTTTGCTGCAATTACATTTATAGCCTTAGTCCTCTATATTGTTTTTACGGTGATGGTTACTGAGTGGCGTACCCATTACCGCCGCACCATGAATGATATGGATTCAAAAGCCAATCAAAAGGCCATTGATTCTCTATTGAACTTTGAAACAGTGAAGTATTTTGGTAACGAGGCCTTTGAGGCCAGGCGTTACGATGAAAACTTGCTGCGCTATCAATCTGCAGCAGTGAAGTCACAAAAGACCTTAGCCGTATTAAATCTTGGCCAGCAGATCATTATTGCTACCGGCTTAATGTTGATTCTGTGGCGCGCTACTGTCGGCGTTGTCAATGGCACGATGACTTTGGGCGATCTGGTGCTGGTAAATACCTTGATGATTCAGCTCTATATTCCGCTTAATTTCTTGGGGGTCATATATCGTGAAATTAAGCAGTCATTAACGGATATGGATCGGATGTTCTCATTGCTGAATACCGATAAAGAGATTGCTGATTCTCCAGATGCAAGGCCGCTACAAGTTCATGACCAGGGACATGGCCCAGACGTTAGGTTTGAGCATGTGTCGTTTCACTATGATGCCAAGCGTGAAATTCTGCGTGATGTCAGCTTCAATATTCCTGCTGGAACCATTACGGCGGTAGTGGGTCAAAGTGGCGCAGGTAAAAGTACTCTCGCCAGATTACTATTCCGTTTTTATGATGTGCAGTCAGGAGAAATTCTGATTGCAGGGCAGAATATTCAAGATGTGACACAGGCTAGCTTGCGTAAAGCAATCGGCATCGTTCCGCAAGATACCGTTTTATTCAATGACACGATTGGTTACAATATTGCCTATGGCGATCCTTCAGCAACGATTGAAGAGGTGCAAGAGGCGGCTAGGGCAGCTCAAATCGATAGCTTTATTAAGCGCTTGCCAGAGGGGTATGACACACAGGTTGGCGAGAGAGGTTTGAAGCTTTCTGGGGGTGAGAAACAACGCGTAGCGATTGCGCGAACACTCCTCAAAAAACCGGCCATGTTGATTTTTGATGAAGCGACTTCAGCTCTAGACTCCAAAACAGAACGCGCTTTTCAGGAAGAGCTACTCAGTTTGGCCAAGAACCGGACAACCCTCATTATTGCCCATCGTCTTTCAACTATTATTCATGCCGATCAAATTTTAGTGATGGACCGTGGTCAGATTGTGGAGCGAGGAACTCACGAAGAGTTGCTTGCAGCTCAAGGAAGGTACGCGGAGATGTGGCAGATGCAAGAGCGTGCCACGGTTGATTAGAATAGCTGGATGACTCAAAACAGTTCTTTTCCCTCTATGGCAGCAAGTAAAGAAGCAATTCTTAAAAATGCATTTGCTGCTGCAGTGGCAGTGGCTGATCCACAGGTCATTGTTCCCCAGTACTTAGCAAAGATATTTCCAGTTGGGCAAGAGCCTAAGGGTAAATGTTTGGTAGTAGGTGCAGGTAAGGCTAGCGCTTCGATGGCTAGTGCATTAGAAGCTTATGCCAAATCCCATTGGCCACAGGTGAAGTTAGAGGGCGTTGTGCTGACGCGTTATGGTCACGGCTCACCAACCTCCTTCATCAAGATCGTAGAGGCTGGCCATCCAGTGCCCGATCAAGCTGGCATGGATGGAGCTAAAGAAATTTTTGCCTTAACCAATCAGTTGGAAAAAGGCGACGTATTGATCGCCTTAGTCTCTGGTGGTGGATCAAGCCTTCTTACCCTGCCGCAAGAGGGTATCTCGATTGATGATATGCGTAAGACCACGGAAGCACTTTTGCGTAGTGGTGCACCTATTGAAGAAATGAATGTGGTGCGTAAACATTTATCTGCAATCTTGGGTGGCAATTTAGCTAGAGTAGCTATCGCCCGTGGCGCACGAGTCGAGGCTTTATTAATTTCTGATGTCACAGGCGACTCACCAGCCGATATTGCTAGCGGCCCGTGTGCTGCAGACTACTCAACCTATTTAGATGCACTCAACATCTTGCAAAAATATGATTTAGATGATTCGGTTATCCCTGGATCAGTATTGAATCATCTCAAACAAGGTTTGGCTGGTGAAAAGCCAGAGACTCTGAAAGATTCTGATTTAATCTCCGCTCAAGTGGCCAATCATGTGATTGCAACTGCTTATAAAAGTTTAGAGGCTGCTGCTGACTATGTGAGCACGCAGGGTTATGAACCCATTGTTTTGGGGGACACTATTACTGGTGAGGCGCAAGAAGTTGGTGTGGAGCAGGCTGCGTTAGCTCGTGACTATATGGCTAAGGGAATTGATAGTCCGCTTGCCCTCATTTCAGGGGGTGAATGTACTGTGACGATTCCAGCAGACGTAAAAGGCCGTGGCGGTCGTTGCAGTGAATATCTACTCTCACTTTTAGCTGCTAGCTCTGATTTGCCAAGAATAGCTGCTTTGGCTGCGGATACCGATGGCATTGATGGTAGCGAAAAGAACGCCGGTGCCTGGTTTGATAGCGCCGTGCGCCAATCTAGCCAGACTGCAGGTCTGGTTCCAGAGAAATTCTTATCAGCACATGATTGCTATGGCTTCTTTGCAGAATTAGACGCTTTAGTGGAAACTGGCCCTACACTTACTAACGTGAATGATTTCCGCATTATCTTGCTCGATAAATAATATGTCTAATAGCCCTACACAAATTCAACTGATTCAGCCGGACGATTGGCATTTGCACATTCGTGATGGTGAAGTGATGAAAGATGTGTTGGCAGACACTGCGCGTCAATTTGCGCGTGCGATCATCATGCCCAATCTCAAACCACCAGTAACTACTGTGGATTTGGCTAAGGCCTATCAATCTCGCATTGAATCGAATTTAAAGTCTCTGGGTGTCAGTGACTTCACGCCTTTGATGACTTTGTATCTCACTGACAATACTTCTACAGATGAGGTTCGTAAGGCCAAGGCTGCAGGCATTGTAGGTTTTAAGTTATATCCAGCAGGTGCAACGACGAATAGTGACGCCGGTGTCAGTGATCTTAAACATTGCCATGCGGCATTAGAAGCGATGCAAGCTGTTGGTATGCCGCTCTTAGTGCATGGTGAAGTAACCAGCTCTGAAATCGATATCTTTGATCGTGAAGCGGTATTCATTGATACGGTTTTAGAGCCTCTTCGTAAAAAATTTCCTGAGCTCAAGATTGTGTTTGAGCACATCACTACCAAGCAAGCAGCCCACTATGTGCGTGATGCAGCAACGGGTGGAAAGAATACGATTGCAGCCACGATTACTCCGCAGCATCTACTCATGAATCGCAATGCTATTTTTGCTGGTGGCATTCGTCCACACAATTATTGTTTACCTGTGCTTAAGCGCGAAGAACATCGCGTTGCACTTTTAGAGGCTGCGACCAGTGGTAACTCTCGTTTCTTCTTGGGTACGGATAGTGCGCCTCATGCTAAGGACGTCAAGGAGGCAGCTTGTGGTTGCGCGGGTTGTTACAGCGCCTTTAATGCTTTAGGTTTATATGCAGAAGCATTTGAGAGTGTTGGTAAGTTAGACCGGTTAGAAGGCTTTGCTAGTTTCTTTGGCCCTGATTTTTATTCTCTGCCACGCAATAGCAAAAAAATTACTCTGGTAAAGCAAGCGCAAAGCATCCCTGCTGAATTGCCATTAGGCGACACCACCATTGTCCCTTTGCGTGCTGGCGAAACCATCGCCTGGTCACTCGTTTAAAAAACACAAATCATTACTTTCTTAGCCAAATTGGCCTGACTGCGTTAGACTGCAGGCGCAGAGTCAATTGGGCAATCGCCGCCTCTTTATTGAGGGGGAGGAAAGTCCGGACTCCATAGGGAAGGGTGATGGCTAACGGCCATCCACGGCGACGTGAGGAATAGGGCCACAGAGACGAGCGTATTTAGTTACGGTGAAACGCGGTAACCTCCACCTGGAGCAATCCCAAGTAAGCAGGCGATGAGGCGTCCCGCTGAGTCTGCGGGTAGGGAGCTTGAGCCGTCAGGTAACTGCCGGCCTAGAGGAATGATTGCCCCTAGATGCAAATCTAGGCGACAGAATCCGGCTTATCGATTGACTCTGCACTTATTCCGCAATGATTTCGACGCTGTAGGTCAGTTCTGCAGTTTTAGCCAACATAGTCGTAGCCGAGCAATATTTTTCATGTGAGAGCTTTACGGCGCGATCTACCTTTGCCTGATCTAGGTCTTTTCCTTTGACCGTAAAGTGCAAATTAATCTTAGTAAAGACTTTCGGGTCTTCTGAAGCCCTCTCAGCCTGGAGGGCTACTTCACAGCCGGTAATGGCTTGGCGGGCCCTCTGTAGGATTAAAACCACATCAAATGCAGAGCATCCGCCTGCACCCACTAAAAGCAGCTCCATTGGCCTTGGAGCGAGGTTTTTGCCACCAGCTTCAGGGGCACCATCCATGTTTACGAGGTGGCCACTGCCAGTTTCTGCAGAAAAAGCCATCCCGCCATTACCCAACCAACTTACTCGACATTCCATTATTAGTGACCCCTAACTTACTAAATTAATCAATATTATCAATAGTTTACCTATTTTATGGGAAATCAAGTTGCTGCACAGCAACATAAAAAAATTGATTTTGATCAATATTCTTGCGTCGCACCATGCATATGGATACAATAACCATATTGGTAGTCAGTCTTGTATAAGACTGCGACTTACCTCCCAGTGTCTCCTCCACCCAAACATAGGTGGATTCCAACCCAGGACTCGTTCCTGGGTTTTTTTTAGGTTACAATTCAAGGCTTTACTGAATTACCGAGCCGGTCAGCGGTAATTTGTTGTACCAAGTAAATTGCAGAATCTGCGAGCTTGCAAACATAAGCAGGGCCAAGGTGGATGTAATTTGGTTGGGGTAATTTTTTTGACTATAACAATTTGAGAAATCATGAAAACTTTTTCTGCAAAATCCCATGAGGTAGTGCATGAATGGTTCGTGATTGACGCTACGGACAAAGTCCTCGGTCGTGTCGCCAGTGAAGTGGCACTCCGTCTACGCGGCAAGCACAAGCCTGAATACACCCCACACGTTGATACTGGCGACTTTATCGTTGTCATCAATTCATCTAAGCTCCGTGTCACAGGCACAAAAGGCTTGAACAAAATTTATTACCGTCACAGCGGATACCCAGGTGGTATTAGCTCGACCAACTTCGACAAGATGCAAGACCGTTTCCCAGGTCGCGCTTTGGAGAAGGCTGTGAAGGGTATGTTGCCAAAAGGCCCACTAGGCTATGCCATGATCAAGAAATTGAAAGTTTATGGCGACGCTAATCATCCGCACACGGCTCAACAGCCTAAAGCGTTAGAGATTTAAGGAACCCAAATGGCTATTAATTACGGAAATTGGAATTACGGTACTGGTCGTCGCAAGAGTTCTGTGGCGCGTGTATTCATTAAATCTGGCAAGGGCGAAATCATTGTTAATGGTAAGCCTATCGATGCCTATTTTGCTCGTGAAACATCACGCATGATCGCTCGTCAGCCTTTGGCTCTCACAGCCCACTTAACGACCTTTGATATCAAAGTAAACGTTTCTGGTGGCGGTGAAACTGGCCAAGCTGGTGCAGTTCGTCACGGCGTTACTCGTGCATTAATCGACTACGACAACGCCTTGAAGCCAGCCCTGTCTAAAGCAGGTTTGGTAACTCGCGATGCTCGTGAAGTTGAGCGTAAAAAAGTTGGTCTGCACGGCGCGCGTCGTCGTAAGCAGTTCAGCAAGCGCTAATTCTTTCAGTCGCTCAAGTTTTATCGAAAGGGTCGCGCAAGCGGCCCTTTTTGTTTCTACAATTGAGGTATTCAGAAGTTTTAAAAAAAACTTCTCATGATCGGTATTTTGGAGAATGGCATGATTAAAGTTGGCATCGTAGGTGGCACTGGATATACCGGAGTGGAGTTGTTGCGTTTATTGGCGCAGCATCCTGAGGTAGAGCTCACTGCAATTACTTCTCGCACAGAAGCTGGCATGCCAGTGGCTGAGATGTTTCCATCTTTGCGTGGCCGTGTTGCTCTCAAATTTACAACGCCTGATGAAGCCAAGCTGAATGAATGTGATGTGGTGTTCTTCGCAACTCCACATGGCGTTGCAATGGCACAAGCAAAAGAATTGCTCGCTAACAATGTGAAGATTTTGGATCTTGCCGCAGACTTTCGTTTGAAGGATGTCAAAGAATTTGCAAAGTGGTATGGCATGGAGCACACTTGCCCAGAAATTTTGGCTGAAGCGGTTTATGGTTTGGCGGAGATTAACCGTGAGGACATTAAGAAAGCGCGCGTAGTTGGTTTGGCGGGTTGCTATCCAACATCAGTGCAGCTAGGTCTAGCGCCTTTGCTATCACCTAAATCGACTGGCGGCAAACACCTCATCGATGGCACGCATATTATTTCTGACTCAAAGTCAGGCACTTCTGGTGCTGGCCGGAAAGCAGAGATCGGCACACTATTGTCTGAAGCAGCGGACAACTTTAAAGCTTATAGCGTTAAAGGACACCGTCATCTTCCAGAGATTGAGCAGGGATTAAAGGCAATTGCTGGCCATGATCAGATCGGTTTGACCTTTGTGCCGCATTTAACGCCGATGATTAGAGGTATTCATTCGACCTTGTACGTCCGTTTGACTGAGGCTGGTAAAGAGGTTGATTACCAAAAGCTGTATGAGAGTTTCTATAAGGATGAGCCATTTGTCGATGTCATGCCAGCAGGCAGTCATCCAGAGACGCGTTCTGTGCGGGGTAGCAACGGTATTCGGATTGCGATCCATCGTCCAGGCGGCGGTGATACTTTAGTTATTTTGGTAGTTGAGGACAATTTGGTGAAGGGCGCTTCAGGCCAAGGTGTGCAGTGTATGAACCTGATGTTTGGGTTACCAGAGACTATGGGCCTTACCCAGATCGCTGTTTCCCCATAATGACCCTTCAGCAAACTGGGCATTAAAAGCCTAAAATAAGACATTGCCTTTTGAATTAGGAGTAAATCATGACCGAATTAGCTACACAACCTGCACAAGATTTAGCCGAGCCGCCAACCCCATTGGTGTTCACGGATAGCGCTGCTGCGAAAGTGGCGGACTTGATTGCTGAAGAAGGCAATCCAGAATTGAAGCTGCGCGTATTCGTTCAAGGTGGCGGTTGCTCAGGATTTCAGTATGGCTTCACATTTGATGACGCTGTGAATGAAGACGATACTCTCTTTGAAAAGAATGGCGTTACCTTGTTGGTAGATTCAATGAGCTTCCAATATTTAGTTGGCGCTGAGATTGATTACAAAGAAGATATCAACGGCTCACAGTTTGTGATTAAGAATCCAAATGCGCAAACTACTTGTGGTTGTGGATCTTCTTTCTCTGCTTAATTAAAAAAGAACTTAATTAATATTTAATTAAGCAGCGAAGTTAAGCTGGGTAACAAGCACCTAGAATTCTAGGCCCCTTCGCCCCCGTAACGGCTGGCAAATTTGCTGGCCGTTTTTCTTTATGAGCCCACGCTAGCCATGCAAAAGCAAGGCCTTCCACAAGTTGCGGATCAATTCCTGCGGATTCACTCGTAGTAATTTCTAATGGCTTTTTGAAGAAATGCTGCGACTTCACTTTGAATAAATTCATCAAGGCATTATTTTTAGCGCCGCCTCCACAGACAATCAGCTTCTGGGTTTGCGGGGCATAACGGGCTAAAGCTTCGAGGGCTGAGTGTGCTGTGAGATGCAATAAAGTAGCCTGCACATCTTCACAAAGATAGTTTTCACCATTCAATTTTTCTTGTAACCAAGTGAGGTGAAAGTCGTCTCTACCAGTGCTCTTGGGCGGAACTTTTGCAAAGAAAGCGTCATCTAACATTTTTTTCAGCAGTGCTTCATTGACCTTGCCTTGTAATGCCCAGTTGCCATTCTCATCAAAGGCATTGCCTTGATGCTCATATATCCAGGCATCCATCAACATATTTCCAGGGCCGCAATCAAAACCAGTTACTTCGCCATTCTTAGGAAGTAAGGTGAGATTAGCGATGCCACCGATATTGAGAATGGCTAAATTTTTATCTTCTACAAACTGCTGCGCATGAAATGCAGGAACTAAAGGTGCACCATGTCCACCCGCAGCTAAATCTCGACTTCTAAAATCGGCGATGACATCAATGCCCGTTTTTTCTGCCAAGAGGGCTGGGTTGAGAGTTTGATGTGTGTAAGCCATATCCCCAAGATACGGTTGGTGGCGAATCGTTTGCCCATGTGCGCCGATGGAAGCGATATCAGAAGGCTGTAGATTTGCTTTTCTGAGTAACTGGCTAACGGCTTCTGCATAAGCCAAGGCCAAAGCATTTCCTGCCTGTTTTTCTCGGTGAAGCTCATTTGGGCCAGGGCTTTGAAGCTCGGATAGGGTCTTGCGGAGCTCCGCTGAGAAAGGGGCGCTAATGGCGTCTAGCGCACTAGCTTCCCCATTAGCCCCTATCTTCGCTAGAACAGCATCTATCCCATCCAGGCTGGTGCCAGACATTAGGCCGATATAGAGGGAATGGAGTTTGTTCATTTAGCTCTCAGGAATGCGACAATTATGCTTTAGCAATTTAACTACTAATTTAACTGAATCAGCAATCCGAATCAGCATGACGGCTAAACCAGAACAAAAATATCCTTTGACCCCTGAAGTCTTTGCGGCGCTCGAAGTCACCAAACGTGGCTGCGATGAGCTATTGGTTGAGGCAGACTGGGTTCAGAAACTGGCTCGTAGCCAAGCTACCAAGACTCCACTCAGGATTAAATTAGGTTTAGATCCTACGGCTCCTGATATTCATCTGGGTCATACCGTTGTTTTGAACAAGTTGCGCCAGTTACAAGACTTAGGTCATACCGTAATTTTCTTGATCGGTGATTTCACTAGCATGATTGGTGATCCATCGGGTCGTAACGCTACCCGCCCTCCATTGACCGCAGAAGAAATCGCAGTCAATGCAGAGACTTACTATCGTCAAGCGAGTATGGTGCTCGATCCTTCTAAAACCGAAGTGCGTTACAACAGCGAGTGGTGTGATCCTTTGGGCGCGCGCGGCATGATTCAGTTGGCTGCTAAACATACTGTTGCTCGTATGCTCGAGCGTGATGACTTTACTAAGCGCTATCGTAATGGTGTACCCATTTCGATTCATGAGTTTTTATATCCACTCATGCAAGGCTATGACTCCGTTGCACTGAAGAGTGATTTAGAGCTTGGTGGTACAGACCAGAAGTTCAATCTTCTCGTTGGTCGTGAACTCCAGCGTGAGTATGGCCAAGAGCCTCAATGTATTTTGATGATGCCGCTCCTGGTTGGTTTGGATGGTGTTGAGAAGATGAGTAAGTCCAAGGGTAACTATATTGGCATTAGTGAGCCTGCTGGCGATATGTTTGGCAAGCTCTTGAGCATTTCGGATGATTTGATGTGGGACTACTTCACATTACTGTCATTCCGTCCAATGGCTGAGATTGATTTGATGAAGCAAGAGGTTGCTGCAGGGCGTAATCCAAAGGATTGCAAAGTACTGCTCGCTCAAGAAATCGTGGCACGCTTCCACTCGCAAGCCGCAGCAGAAAAAGCCTTAGAAGACTTTAATCACCGTGCTAAAGGCGGTGTACCCGATGACATTCCAGAAGTAAATCTATCTGGGGCGCCCATGGCAATCGCCAATCTTTTGAAGGCCGCAGGTCTTGCCCCATCAACATCTGAAGCGATGCGCAATATCGAGCAAAACGGTGTGAAGATTGATGGTGTAACCGTTGCTGATAAGCAATTAAAGGTTGAAGCTGGAACTTACGTGGTGCAAGTCGGCAAACGAAAGTTTGCGAAAGTAACGCTAGCTTAAATATCTAAGCTAGCACTTCCGCTAGGCGGAGTTAATCCAAAGTGCTCATAAGCCTGGCGGGTTGCTACTCTGCCTCTTGAGGTTCTTTGTAGGTAGCCTTGCTGAATGAGGTAGGGCTCAAGAACATCTTCAATCGTGTCGCGCTCTTCACCGATGGCTGCTGCCAAGTTATCGATACCTACCGGGCCACCATCAAACTTGTGCAAGATCGCTTCTAAGAGTTTTCTGTCCATCACATCAAAGCCACTTGGATCCACGTCCAGCATCTTGAGTGCAGCGTCGGCCATAGCCTTAGTAATGGTGCCGGTGCCCTTTACTTCTGCATAGTCACGTACGCGGCGTAATAGACGGTTAGCAATACGAGGAGTGCCACGAGCACGCTTTGCAATTTCTACGGAGCCTTCTGGATCGATATCAGCCTTAAGTAAGCTAGCTGAGCGATTAATGATTTTAGTGAGTTCTTCAGTCGTGTAGAACTCGAGTCTGGCCACAATACCAAAACGATCACGCAATGGATTGGTCAGCATGCCGGCACGAGTAGTTGCGCCGATCAGGGTAAATGGTTTGAGATCAATCTTCACGCTGCGCGCTGCAGGGCCTTCGCCGATCATGATATCTAGGCTGTAGTCCTCTAGCGCGGGATACAGAATTTCTTCCACAACTGGAGATAGACGATGAATCTCATCAATAAAGAGAACATCGTTTTCTTCTAGATTTGTTAGTAAGGCAGCAAGATCGCCAGGCCTGTCTAGAACAGGGCCGCTCGTTTGGCGCATGTTCACACCAAGCTCTCTTGCAATAATGTGAGCAAGAGTTGTTTTACCAAGTCCAGGAGGCCCAAACAAGAGAACGTGGTCTAAGGCTTCTTGGCGCGCTCTCGTAGCGCTGATGAAAATCTCTAATTGTGCTCTGGCCTTAGTTTGGCCAACATACTCATCGAGTTGTTTAGGGCGAAGGGCTCTTTCAAAGACGGCTTCAGTATTGCCTGCTGCACCGCTCACAATGCGGGCATTACCTTCCGGTAAATCTTCAGGAATAGAGCTGAGGTCGTCTGTATGTATTGCCATGCTGAGAGTTTAGTGCCGTTTGACTATTAAGCTTTAGATAGATACTTCAATCCCATACGGATTCCATCGGAAACACTGGTATCGGGCGGGATTTGCTTGAGTGCCAAAAGTGCTTCTTTTTCTGAATAGCCCAGAGCAAGGAGGGCTTGTAACACTTCACTGCTAGCCTCAATTGCCTGAGGTTTGTCACCTGTAATGCCTAAGTCTGGAGCTAGCTTGCCTTTGAGCTCTAGGCAGAGACGCTCAGCAGTTTTCTTGCCGATACCAGGCACCTGAGTGAGGCGCCCAGCTTCTTGAAGTGCAATGGCTTGGGCTAGTTCATTAACACTCATGCCGGAAAGAACTGCGAGTGCTGTGCGTGAGCCGACGCCACTAATCTTGATGAGCTGTCTAAATGCTTCACGCTCAGTTTCAGTAGCAAAGCCAAAAAGTTGCTGCGCATCTTCGCGAACTTGAAAATGTGTCAATAGGGTAATCTTTTGACCAGCCTGAGGTAGTTGATACAAAGTGCTCATAGGCACATCAACCTCATAACCAATACCTTGGCAATCGACTAAAAGGCGAGGAGGGTGAACTGAAACGAGGGTACCTTGAATGCGACCAATCATGTAGAGATCTTAACCTGTGATGTGTATTGTTACTTGCTACGTTTCTTAGGCGTTAGCTTAGGTGCTAAAGCTGCAGTAATTGCTTTTGGCATCTGCGCATGATGGGCGGCGCAGATGGCAACGCCTAGTGCATCAGAGGCGTCAGTCCCTGGGGCGCGGCTCAGTCTGAGAAGACGCTTGACCATTTCTTGGACCTGAGGCTTAGCTGCTCTACCAGTGCCAACAATGGACTGCTTGACTCTTAAGGCGCTGTACTCAGCTACCGGGAGTTTTTCTGAAACGAGAGCGGCAATAACAGCACCCCGTGCCTGACCCAACATGAGTGTGGAACGAGGATTGACGTTTAAGAAGACTTCTTCGATCGCAGCAGACTCTGGTCTATAGGTCTCCAGAACTTCCTTAACACCGGCATAGAGGGTGCCTAAGCGTTCAGGCAGGCCTTTAGCTGGATCGCCACTTTCAATCGTCCCCGAGGCTACGTAGGTCAGCTTTTGGCCATCGACATCGATGACTCCAAAACCAGTAGTCCGTAAACCTGGGTCGATTCCTATCCAGCGCATGAGTTTGTTTATGGCTTCTTGTTTTCTTAGTGACGGAAGTGACGTGTGCCAGTAAAGATCATGGCGATACCATGCTCATTTGCTGCCGCAATGATTTCATCATCACGCATACTGCCACCTGGCTGAATGGCGCAGCTTGCGCCACCATTCACAACGACATCTAAGCCATCACGGAACGGGAAGAAGGCATCGCTTGCTACTGCAGACCCTTTGAGGCTTAAGCCAGCGTTCTCAGCCTTGATGCTAGCCATGCGCGCAGAGTCTACGCGGCTCATTTGACCGGCACCGATACCAAGAGTCATTCCATTAGCGCAATACACAATGGCATTGGATTTCACAAACTTGGCTACGCGCCATGCAAACATCATGTCGTGCATTTCGCTTGGGGTTGGCAGACGCTTACTGACAACGCGCATTTCACTTTCGAGAACATTCTTAGCATCAGGAGATTGCACCAGCAAACCACCGCCAACACGTTTGAAATCAAAGGTATTAAATGCAGTACCCAATGGAATTTCTAGAAGACGTACATTTTGTTTCGCAGCAAAGATCGCTTTAGCTTCATCACTAAAGCTAGGCGCAATCAATACTTCCACGAATTGCTTGGAGATGGCTTCAGCTGCAGTGCCATCGCAAGGCACGTTAAAGGCAATGATGCCGCCAAAGGCGGAGCTCGGATCGGTTTTGAAGGCTTTTTGATAGGCTTCAAGGGCTGAAGCACCAACAGCTACGCCACAAGGGTTGGCATGCTTGATGATGACGCAAGCTGCAGCGCCACCGGCATTGCCAGTAAAGCTCTTAACGCATTCCCAGGCAGAATCTGCATCGGCAATATTGTTGTAAGAAAGTTCTTTCCCTTGCAACTGCTTGTAATTTGCTAATGCGCCATCGACGGGGTAAATATCTTTATAGAACGCTGCAGACTGGTGTGGATTCTCGCCATAACGCATCTCTTGTACTTTTTCAAAGGCAAAGTGCAAAGTTTCTGGGTAGGCAGAACGGGCTTTGTGATCAAGATCATCACCTAATGCTGAGAGATAGTTAGCAATCGCACCATCGTATTGCGCGGTATGTGCAAATACTTTTTTCGCTAAAGCCAAGTTGGTTTTGTAAGAAACGACATTCTTATTGGCCTTCATTTCAGCCAAGACTGGAGCGTAATCTTCAGGTGAAATCAGCACGGTGACATCTTGGTGATTCTTTGCAGCGGCACGCAACATGGCTGGACCACCGATATCAATGTTTTCGACCGCATCTTCGAATGAGCAGTTTTCCTTAGCGACTGTTTCATTGAAGGGGTAAAGATTAATCACGAGCATATCAATGGTGTCTATGCCATGCTCTTTCAGGGCTGCCATATGCTCTGGAAAATCTCTACGAGCTAATAAGCCGCCATGCACCATTGGGTGGAGGGTCTTAACGCGACCATCCAGCATCTCCGGAAATTTCGTTAAAGAAGAAACTTCGACAACAGGCAGATTGTTTTCGGCCAAGAGTTTTGCTGTGCCGCCAGTAGAAATGAGCTTAATGCCTTGTTCGTGGAGGGCTTTAGCAAAAGGCACGATGCCATTTTTATCGGAGACGGAGAGTAGGGCTGTACGGATCATGGTTTTCGGAGCTTAATTTAAAAAATGGCTTTGTTATTAGTAAAGTTTGCGCTTACTTCAGAAGTTGATGTTCAACCAACTTCTTGTGCAGGGTGTTGCGATTAATGCCCAGATACTGCGCTGCCAGTGATTGATTTTGCTTGGCATGCTGCATCACTAATTCCAGCATTGGTTTTTCAACAACAGCCAATACCATGTCATAGATATCAGTTGGTGCAGTTCCTTTGAGGTCATTCAGATAACCCTGCAATTGGGTTTCAATACATTCGGTAATCGGGTGCTTATTGGTCATAACAATCTATCAATGCAAAAACAAAAAAATAAATAAAGAAACTAAACTCAGTTAAAGCTATGCCGCTTCCAAAAATAACAAGCGGTCAGAATGGGATTTCATTTCGTCAAAATAATCATTGACCATTTGCAGTTGGGTTTTGCAATCGTCGGCAGTATTCATACGCTGGCGGAAGGCATGGGAGTCACGCAACCCTTTGCAGTACCAGCCAATATGCTTACGAGCAGTACGCAGGCCAATATGCTCACCATAAAACTCGTAGTGGTCTAAGAGGTGTGCATTCATGATGCCCTGAATCTCATTGATCTCAGGGGTCGGAAGCTTGCCGCCGGTTTCAAGATAGTGGTTGACTTCACGGAAGATCCAAGGACGGCCTTGAGCAGCTCGTCCAATCATGATGGCATTGGCACCAGTGAGCTTTAAAACTTGCTCCGCCTTTTCTGGGCTGGTGATATCGCCATTAGCCACAACCGGAATGCGCACACTATTTTTGACTGCGGTAATCGTTTCGTACTCTGCTTCACCGTGATACAGGTCTGCTCTCGTACGGCCATGGACCGTCAGCATGGAGATGCCGGATTTTTCTGCAAGACGCGCTATCTCAATAGCATTCTTATGTTCGCGATCCCAGCCCGTACGAATTTTCAAAGTCACTGGTACTGCATCTGGTCCGATACCAACGGCATTCACAACTGCTTCTAGAATTTGCTGGACCAAAGGCTCATCACGCAATAGGGCGGAACCAGCGGCAACATTGCATACTTTCTTTGCGGGACACCCCATATTGATATCGATAATCTGGGCGCCGTGATCTACGTTGATTTTTGCCGCTGCCGCCATCATTGCTGGATCAGCGCCAGCAATTTGAACGGCAATCGGTTTGAATTCACCAACATGATTCGCGCGACGTTGCGTTTTTTCACTTTTCCAAAGCAAGGCATTTGAGGCGACCATTTCAGAAACTGCATACCCGGCCCCCAACTTCTTACATAGCTGTCTAAATGGGCGATCCGTTACCCCAGCCATCGGGGCCACAAATAACTTATTTGCGAGGAGGTGAGGACCAATATTCATCTAAAAGGGCGCGTGCGGAAAGCATGACACTTTAGCACAGTCAGACCCAAATCTGCCTATTTTTTAGGCAGATTGCTTATTACAGATCAAACGGAGAATGCTTAAATTTTGAGGGTGATTTAAGGGCTTTAGCGCCTACCAAACATCATCTGGCGAGCTAAGGCTGTCTTGACTGGTGGAAGCCACTGCAGGGCGCTTAAAGCCAGTCCACGGGCTGCAACAACTGGAGCTAAATTAGATGTAAATACTCTAGCCATAAAGTCTGTAAGACCAATTGTGGTTTTTCTATCTACTTTGCGACTTTGCGCATAACTCTGGAGTGCATTTTCGACATCTGCTGGAGATTGTTTCTCTGCGGCCCCAGAAAATACCTCAACTAACTTCTCTGACAGCAAGAAGGCATCTCGTAATCCTAAGTTCAAACCTTGGCCCGCCACTGGGTGTAGAGTTTGAGCGGCATTGCCAATCCAAACCGCATTGTCATGAGTGATCTCTTTGCGATAGTTCAAGCCAAGTTCATATAAGCGACGATCTTGAATTTTCAGAAATTGTCCAATACGTGAACCAAATTCTTTTTGTAGTTCAGCTAAGAAGTCTATGTCACTCAGTTGTAAACGATGCCGCGAGGATTCTGGCGAGCCGCACCAAACCAGATTCAAAATATTATGTCCGTAGTGACTTGGCAAAACTGCTAAAGGGCCTTCAGCAGTAAAGCGCTCCCAAGCTTGATGGGGCTCTGCATTCTCTACTTCAACCAAGCCTACTAAGGCTGACTGACCATAGTCACGTCCAGATTCAACCCAGTCTTGGGTCTTAAATAAACCACCTTCAGCATGTACAACGCATTTTGCGTGGATGCTATTTTCCTCGCCATCTTTGTTGATGTGCTCCCAAATAAAGTTAGGGCTCTTTGCTTGAATGGCACGTAAGGCGTGACGCAGGGCCATATGAATATCGCGATAACGAATAATGTGCCCTAACGCATCTTGCTTGAGTTCTTCACGCGTCATCAGTGCGCGGCCAAAGCGACCAGCTTGTGAAACGTGTACTTGATGAATTTCTGCGAACTCTTTTGGCCATGCATTAATCGTATCGAGCAAGAGTTTGCTGCCATGAGATAGCGCTATACCTCGACTATCAGCATTTGCCAGATCATTGTCGTTGACGGGATTGCGATCAAGTAAAAGGATTTTTGCATCAGGAAATTTTTGCAATGTCCAAGCCGCGCAAGCGAGTCCAACTGGACCGCCGCCCTGAATCAAGATATCGCAACTAGATGAATTCATTTTGATCGGGATGGCCTTAAGCATTCTTCATGAGTGCTTCGATTTCATCGGCATTGACAGGCGCGCCTCGAGAAATCAACTCACACCCAGAATCATTGATGACAGCGTCATCTTCAATGCGAATACCAATATTCCAAAATGCCTGATCAATATCATCTGCAGGTCTGACATAGAGGCCTGGTTCCACTGTAATGACCATACCGCTTTTGAGAATGCGCCAAGGCTTTTCTTCACTTGATGAATTTTGGCTAGCTTCACGGTAGGAGCCCACATCGTGGACATCCATACCCAGCCAGTGCGACGTGCGGTGCATATAGAAAGGACGGTAGGCGCCAGTTTCAATGGCATTTTCTAAAGAGCCCAGCTCTGCCAGTTTGAGAAGCTTTTCATCCAACAGACCTTGGGTAAGGACTTTAAGTGCCGCCTCATGTGGCTGCATAAATGTATTACCAGGCTTGGTCATCGCAATCGCAGCTTCTTGCGCAGCTAATGTAATGTCATATAGAGCGCGTTGAGGCCCAGTAAATTTTCCATTCACTGGAAAAGTCCTGGTGATGTCGGAGGCATAGCCATCAAGTTCACAGCCTGCATCAATTAAGCAAAGCTCGCCACCACGTAATTCAGTTGAGCCGGCGCGATAGTGAAGAATGCAAGAATTTGCACCGCCGGCAACTATGCTGTTGTATGCAACACTTTGTGCACCACTATTGCGGAACTCATGCAGTATTTCAGCTTCGAGCTGGTATTCACGCATTCCGGGCTTACAGATTTGCATGGCACGGATATGCGCACGAGCAGAAATGGTTGCAGCACGACGCATGATGTCAATTTCATGTGCATCTTTAAACAAACGCATTTCATGAATCAGTGTTTCAACATCATGAAATTCAGATGGTGGATTTACGCCAGAACGTGCTTGTCCACGCACCTGTTTCATCCAGTGACGCAGCCGTCTATCGGCTTCTGCGCTCTCAGCAAGGCGAATATATACCGCATCTTGATCAGCTAATAAGTCACTCAGTCTTTGGTCTAACTCTTGATTGCTGTGTGCATAGTCAATACCCAAAGCGTCAGGTGCTGCGTCAGGTCCAAGGCGAATGCCATCCCAAATTTCTCGTTCAGGATCTTTGGGTCTGCAAAATAAGTGAGATTGCAGTTGGAAGTTTTTTCCATTGCTGCCAACCTTCATGACCAGTGTTGCGCCTGGCTCTTCAAAACCCGTCAAGTAATAAAAGTCGCTGTCGTGACGATAAGGAAATTCACTGTCACGGTTGCGAGCAAGTTCAGGAGCAGTTGAGATGACAGCAATGCCTCCGCCAGTCTTGGCAAAGATTTGTTCTGCTAATTGGTTTCTACGAAGCTGATAAATATTCGTTTTATTCATATGCTGCATTAAGCTCTTGTAAGCGTTGTGGTGTGCCTACATCGTGCCATGGACCGAGATATTTTTCACCAGACACTTTATTTTGCTCCATTGCCGTCCTCAATAGAGGTGCGAGCTTGGCTGGAGCTCCGAATTCCAGGTCTTTGAAGAGGTCTTTGTGATAAATCCCAATTCCAGAGAAGGTGAGCTTTTCTGCTCCAAGTGATTGGGTATTTCCAACTACTGAACCTTGGAGGTAAAAATCTCCTTCAGGATGCTGGACTGGGTTGGGAACCATTAATAAATGGGCCAAAGGCTTGTTCTCATCCATGCGCATTTTGGCAGCTGTTTCCACAAGCTGGGTAATTGGTAGGTTTGGGCTAAATACGTCCCCATTAATCACCAAGAAGTAGTTTTCGGGCGCAATGATGGGGAGCGCCTTGCAAATACCTCCAGCGGTTTCGAGGGCCTTGCCTTCCGGGGAGTATTGAATGTGAAGACCAAATTGCTCTCCATCACCTAGGGTTGCCTCAATTTTTTCACCTAACCAAGCATGGTTAATCACCACGTTTTGAATCTTTGCTTTTGCTAGGGCTTCTAAATGCCACTCCAGCAGCGATTTATTCTGAATGCGAAGTAACGGTTTGGGTAAATTATCCGTGAGGGGCCGCATGCGCTCACCACGACCAGCTGCTAGTAAAAAACAAGGTATGGAATTGAGCTGACTCATGGCTGATGAATTACGCTTGATTGACGCGAGTGGATTCCAAAAGTCGGGCCAATGGTTTTAGTTCAATATAACGGTTCGCCGTCGCAATCGCGTATTCCAGTACGAGTGGAATGTCCTTGATGTAGCCATCCTTACCATCACGATGAAGGAGTCTTGCAAAAATGCCCAAGACTTTAAGGTGGCGCTGTAATCCCATCCATTCAAAATCACGATAGAACTGTCCAAAATCATCTGGCATTGGTAATCCTGCTTTACGACCTTCTTCCCAAAATTTAATGACCCAATCAATCACACGTTCTTCTGGCCATGCAACGTAAGCATCGCGCCACAGTGAAGAAGCATCATAAGTAATAGGACCATAAACTGCATCCTGAAAGTCAATCACTCCGGGGTTATTTCTTTCGGTCACCATTAAGTTACGAGAATGGTAATCACGATGCACATACACTTTAGCTTGCGCTAAATTATTTTCGATAATGAGCTCAAAAGCTTTTTTGAGTTGCTCTGTTTGTTGTTCGCTCAGATTGATATTGAGATGCTTCTTTAGATACCACTCTGGAAATAAATCTAATTCTCGTTGTAATAGCGCTTCATCATAGTTTGGCAAAACCCCTGGTTTGCTTGCCAGCTGCAAGAGTACTAGGGCATGAGTTGCATCTTTGTAGAGATGGTCAGCCGTTTCATGATTGAGTTCGGCTAAGTAGGTTTTTGTGCCTAAATCATTTAACAGCAAGAAGCCTTCAGCAAGATTTTGCTCTAGGATTTTTGGTACATTTAAACCAGCCTCAGCGAGTAATAAATCGACCTTTATGAAGACATCCAAAGGCTCATGTTGGGGCGGGGCATCCATCACGATCAAAGTCCCAAATTTGGGGTTTTTGGACTCAATTCGGAAATAGCGTCGAAAGCTGGCGTCAGCCGAGGCTGGCACCAAAGAGTCGAGATCTAATTGCCAGCTAGCTTCTAGGGCTTTTAGCCAGTTACGGAGGGTGTTTAAGCGTGAGTCAGTCATGGTCGATTCGTATAATAAGGCGGGTCTGGATCTATGAGTCATTATCGCCGTCGCGCCGGCCATTGCGCCCCTCTTTTTTTGCATGTAACCCTGCGCGTTTTGATGGGGGTGGCATTGCTTCAATTTGCCCTCTGCGCACGCGCTCAAGCGCCTGCTCCCTTAACTCCAAACGCACAAGCTAATGCTAATACGGTTTTATTGCCTGATCGTGGCAATGTCACTGTTTTAAAGTTGGACGATCAGCTGCGAGTCGGGGTTCCCTTGGATGATAGTAAGGCACTTACTTTTACTTCAAGTGATTCTATTGATGGCGTTGTAGACCGCAAGATGAAGTTGAAGGGCCGCGCACAAATGCGACGCAATGGCGGGGTCATTAAAGCGGATGAAATTATTTATGACCCTGATACTGACATTGCTGATCTCGTAGGTAACGCTGAGTTGACCAAAGGTAATACGACTTTCAAGGGGCCAACTGCCCAATTTAAAGTTGATGCGCGTGAAGGCGAAATGGAAACGCCTTCGTACGAGCTACGAGATACGCGCGGCAATGGTACGGCTAAAAAACTCACTATTGAAAACTCAGATATTTTTGTTTTTGATAAAGCGACCTACACAACATGTACGCCGCAAAATATGGACTGGTATTTTTCAGCCAGTACTTTAGAAATTGATAATGAGCAAAAAGAAATGGTTGGAACGCATGGCGTGATGCGCTTCTTTGATGTTCCTATTGCATACGTTCCTTACTTCACCGCTCCCACCTCCAATGAGCGTCGTTCGGGCATCTTGGCGCCGGTGGCAGGATACAACTCCAATAATGGCTTTGACATTACTCAGCCTTATTACGTCAACATAGCTCCCAATAGGGACTTATTAATTCTTCCGCGTTACATGAGCGAGCGCGGCCTGCAGGTGGGTGCAAATTACCGCTTTCTGGACAGCAAGGACAGCGGCACCCTAGGCGGTGACTACCTCGCGCATGACAATAAGACGGGAACCAGCCGTTGGCGCTATGACTGGCAGCAGAGAGAGGTGTTTAGCGGAGGTGTAGCGCCTGGTGGAATACCGCTCCCAGGCTCTTGGACTGGTTACGCCAATATGGCGCGAGTTTCAGATAATTTATACCCCACTGACTTCTCACAGAGTATTGCTGGAGCAGTTACTAGTCAGTTTCGTCAAGAAGTCGGTACTACTAAAGGCTTGACGGGAAGTTTAAGTAACTGGGTAGTGTCAGCTAGAGCGTTAACGTTTCAAACTCTGCAGCCGGACCCAACCGCTTTAGTTCAGGCCCCTTACAACGTGTTGCCAAATATTACCGCTGCCTATAACAACCGCCTTAGTCCTGCAGTAGCTGATACTAGCGGTAAGTACGTTACTTTACCTACTGGACCAGCAACTACGTTCTCTACAGATTACACAAGATTCTCGTACAACATTGGCGGCAATTTAGCTGCTACTGCGCCTGGTGTTTACAGTCAGGCCGATCGAACGGTCGTTAAGGGTGCGATGGCTTTGCCTCAGGTAACACCAGGCTATTACATCACCCCAAAGATGAGCTTTCAATCAAACACGTATAACGCCACTCCTTTTGCAACTGGTGGAGCGCCTGTTGCACAAGGCTTTACCATCCCTACATTCAGTTTGGATTCTGGATTGGCGTTTGAAAGAGATGCCGCTGAATTGAAGGGCTTTTACGGCCGAGATATGTTGTTAACTATAGAGCCCCGCGCTTTCTATGTTTACACGCCTTATCAAAATCAATCACAAACACCTTTGTTTGACACTGCGGATGCGGGCTTCGGTGTTTCGCAGATCTTTAGTGAAAATACCTTTATTGGTAATGACCGTGTGGCAGATAACAATGCAGCCACGCTTGGTTTAACTAGCCGCATGATTGAAGCTAGCACTGGTGCAGAGCGTGCCACGGTCACTCTTGCACAGAAGCAGCAGTTCACTGGGCAGCGGGTTGGCTTGAATGGCACGATTGTGAATCCCACTACTTATTCCGATACCTTGGGTTCTGGTTCAGTGCGCTTACTTGGTAATTTCAGTGCAGATGTATTTGGTCAATACGATACGCAGCTCAATCGTTTGGTTCAAACTACCGTGGGCGGTAGTTGGCGTCCGACTCCGGGCAGAAGTTTGAATTTTGGATACCGTAATGTGTGGTCGCCACCAGTGCAAGCATCTGTCCAAAACAATCAGCCTTTTGTGCCCTCTGCCACCACGACGGATCAATACAATATTTCTGGGCAGTGGCCTATTACCCGTGAGGTTTCTGTTTTAGGGCGCTGGGGATACGATGCCTTGACTACCAAGACTTTGAACACCTTAGTGGCCTTGGAGTGGAGTAGGGACTGCTGGACTTTTCGTGGCGCCTACTCTCAAGTCTTGAATACTTCTCAAATAACCACCACCCAGGTGCTCTTTCAGGTCGAATTTAGGGGCTTTGGTAGCGCTGGAAGCAATCCAGTTGATATCATGAAGCTAAATGTTCCTGGATATATGCCTACCTCTAAGCCTATACCACCCTCAACATACGAGAACTATCAATAATGCTTTGTATGAAACGTTTTAAACAAATGAGTGTTCATGCCATTTTTATTGGCATTGGATTATTCGCGAATGTTGCACTTGCTCAGGATTCAGCAAAGGCGAATGCTATTGCCGAAAGCAAGATTCGTAATATCGATGGTGTAGCTGCAGTCGTCAACACGGGTTATGTAACTCGCAAAGAAATTGATGACCGAATTGCTGCACTTAAAAAACAAGGTGTGAAATTGCCTGAGGATGGTACGGTTCGTAAAACCATTCTGGATAGACTTATCCTAGAAAAAATTCAATTACAAAATGCCGAACAAGAAGGCGTTACTGTAAGTAACAAAGAGTTAGACAAGATTATTGGCGATGTTGCAGCAAAAAATAAGCTCTCTGTTGCTGAGTTCAAAGCAAAAGTAATTGCTTCCGGTACTACCTTTGAGCGCTATAAGCAGTTATTGCGGGATGACGTCATGATTACCCGTTATCGCGAAAGAGAAGTAGAGGGTAAGCTCAAAATCTCGGATGCTGAGATTGATAACTTCATTGCTGAGCGTACGCGGGCAATCGCTGGTGCTGGAGCTCAGAGGTCCGCACCTGCTGCCAAAGGTGAGCCTGAAGAAATCGACGTAGCTCAAATTTTTATTCCTGTTGATCCTGCAGCTGGGGCTGGTACTCAAGCTGAAGCAAAGAAGAAGGCAGATGCTCTGTTGAAAGATGCTCGTGGGGATGTTGACTTCCTACAGCTAGGCGCAATGGCTGCAAAAGATAATCCAAAGATTAAGTTTCAAGAATTAGGCTATCGCACTCCTGATCGTTTGCCACAATTATTTTATGAAGCAATTCGCAATACTGGTGGTGGACAGGTTGCTAACACGGTTGTGAAAAGTCCTGCTGGATACCATGTACTGAAAGTTTTGGATCGCCGTGCAGCAGGAGCAAGTGCGCCTCCGCAGCAGGCTGCAGCACCTGATGCTGGCTCACCTACTCCGCAAAATATTCCTATTACACAAACTCTCTCCCGTCATATTTTATTGCGAAGCCGTGCTGGCTTAAGCGATCAAGATGCGGAGAGACGCTTGCAGGGCTACCGTGATCAGGTGCGAGCAAAGACTGCAGACTTTGCGGAACTTGCAAAGAAGTATTCTGAAGATGGATCTGCGCCAAATGGCGGTGAGCTAGGTTGGATGAGTCCTGGGGATTTGGTTCCCGAATTTGAGCAGGCCATGAATCGTCTGCAAATTGGCGAGGTTAGTAATCCTGTTAAAACAGAATTTGGTTGGCACTTAATTCAGGTATTAGAGCGTCGCGAAGGTCAGCTCACTGTTGAGAAGCAACGTCAATTTGCGCGAGCAGCAATTCGTGAGAGAAAGTTTGATCAAGCTTATCAAGAGTGGATGCGTGAGCTGCGTGATAACGCAACTGTAAAAATTCTGAACGTGGAAGATGAAGCAAGTAGCGCACCTCGTTAATCTCGTTGTAACTACCGGTGAACCAGCCGGTGTTGGGTCTGAAGTTTCTTTAGCTGCCTCGCTTGAGTTTCTACGTTCACATGCAGATGCTCACATCACTTTATTAGGTAACGATAAGTTACTGAGAATACCTGGGGGCCTTGGTTCAGACCTATCTAGTCGATTGCAAATCCAATCCGTCCCCCTCGGAGCCCCTGTTGTTTTGGGGAGCTTAAATTCGCAAAACGCTCAATATGTGGTGAATCTTTTAGATCAGGCGATTGATGGTTGTCTGGAAGGGCGATTTGATGCCGTGGTGACTGCGCCTCTTCAAAAAAGCATTATTAATGAGGCTGGTACGCCATTTACAGGGCATACGGAATACCTAGCACAGCGCTGCAAGGTTTCTCATGTGGTGATGATGTTATGTGCGCCGTTGCCCATCGGTTTTTTAGGGCTCAAGACACCCAGAGATTTACGTGTTGCTCTAGTCACAACTCATCTTCCCTTAAAGAATGTTCCGCAAGCACTGAGTTATGACTTGATATTGGAAACGATTCAAGTCGTTAATCAAGATTTGCAGCAGAAATTCGGAATCGCTAAGCCCATCATTCGGATGGCGGGTTTAAATCCACATGCAGGAGAGTCTGGTTATTTGGGCCGAGAAGAAATTGAAATCATCTCTCCGGCTATTGAAGCGGCTAAGAAGATGGGAATCCATGTTTCTGGTCCTTATCCCGGCGATACCATGTTTGATCCAGAATCTGTTGCTCAAGTAGATGCATTTATTGCGATGTACCACGATCAAGGACTCGCACCCTTCAAGTTTGTTACCTTTGGTAATGGCGTGAATGTCACTTTAGGATTACCTATTATTCGAACTTCCGTAGATCACGGAACCGCTTTGGATATTGCTGGCAAAGGGCTGGCTGACTCGGGGAGCATGCTTGAGGCTTTGCGCTTGGCATATAAGTTAGCTCTGAATAAACGAAAGCAAGACTAATCTATGCATCGCGCTCGCAAACGATTTGGCCAAAACTTTTTGCAGGACAACGGAATTATTTATTCTATTGTTGCGCTTATCAATCCTAGTGCGGATATGCATGTCATTGAGATTGGTCCTGGCCTAGGTGCGCTAACACTCCCTTTGTTGAGTAATCTTGATCACCTAGACCTTTTGGAGATTGACCGTGATTTGGTAGCTTTTTGGAATGAGAAAAATCTCAAAGGCCTCTCAGTGATTGAGGGTGATGCGCTCAAGTTTGACTTTTTGACATGGGCTCAGAATAGATCGACCAAGCAAGGCTTATGTAAAGTGGTTGGCAATCTGCCATACAACATTTCATCACCTCTGCTATTTCATTTGGTTTCTGCGGCAGCCTCAATTGATGAGCAGGTATTTATGTTGCAAGCAGAGGTGGTGGAAAGAATGGTTGCGAAGGCGGGAAGCTCTGATTTCAGTCGTCTGTCGGTCATGCTGCAAGCCCGTTACGATATGGAGTTGGTGCTAGAGGTTCCTCCTGAGGCTTTTGATCCTCAGCCTAAGGTGAACTCTGCTGTCGTGCGAATGATCCCAAGAAGGGACTTTACGTTGACAGATGCTCAATGGAATTCATTGGAAAAAGTAGTTGCTGCCGCCTTCTCTCAAAGAAGAAAAATGTTGCGGACTAACTTGAGTGTTTTTTCAGACAGATTGGGTTTGACGGAGATAGAGCTTAAGGCGAGAGCCCAGGATATTTCCGTTGACCGCTATATCGAGTGGGCTAAAGTTCTCGCTTCATAAATCAATATTCAGTCCTGACTCAGCACTGAATTACTGCCTTCTAGTGAATTATTTATAAGCGCTGGGGTCAATCACACGCATTTCAGCTTCAATCCAACCTTCTACTTCTCGTTGAAGTTCTTCAGCTGACTTATTGGTTGAGCTAATCGCAGGCCCAATTGAAAAGATGACTGTGCCCGGTTCCTTGATAAAGCTATTTTTCGGCCAGCAACGACCGGCGTTGTGCGCAATCGGAATCACTAGTGCATCTGTAGCACTCGCAAGGCGTGCCCCACCTTTGCGGTAAGGCTTGGTTGATCCAATCGGGGTTCTAGTGCCTTCTGGAAATAACATGATCCATTTGCCTTCACTTAAGCGTTTACGGCCTTGAGTCGCTACAGAATGGGCTGCTGTCTGCTTATTAGAGCGATTAATGTGGATCATCTTCAGTAACGCCAAAGCCCAACCAAAGAAAGGAATCCAGAGAAGTTCACGCTTAAAGACAAAGCAAAGTTGTTTTGGCAGTAGTGCGATGTACGCAATAGTTTCGTAAGCTGACTGGTGCTTACTTAAGATGATGACCCGCTCATTAAGTACAGCCCGCATGTTTTCCATACCGCGAATTTCATAATGAATGCCGCACAATGGCTTTAATAGGGCGATAACGATTTTGTTCCAGAGCCCAATAAATGTGTAACGGTTTTCAGGACTCAGAAATGGAAAGGCCAGCATGCATAGCACTGACCAGATGGGTGTAAAGATAACTAAAAATAAGGCAAAGAGGATGGAGCGAATCAATTTCACGATGGGTCTAAGCCTTATTTTCTAAAAGTGCATTTGCAAAAGCCAGTAGATCAGCATGAATTTGTGTGCCTTCAGGTAGGTTACCTTTTGTAAGCGTTTTTTCACCCTTACCTGTGAGTACTAGGTGAGGTGAAGCTCCTAAGGCTACTCCAGCTTGAAGATCCCGTAAAGAATCCCCCACTATAGGAACGCCTGTCAGTGGTTTGGTGCTATCCGTCCTCTTATAGCGCAATGCAATTTCTTTCATCATGCCTGGTGCCGGTTTACGGCAATCACATTGATGTGAATCTTGATGAGGGCAAAAGAAGATGCTGTCGATATGACCGCCTAATGGCTTTAGCAAAGTCTCCATTTTGCTATGCATGGCATGTAAATCATTAATTGTGAAGTAGCCTCTGGAAAGACCTGACTGATTGGTTGCTAAAGCAATTTGATAGCCCGCTTGATTGAGTAAGGCTATCGCCTCTAAGCTTCCTCGAAGGGGAATCCATTGGTCTACTGACTTCACATAATCATCGCGATCTTCATTGATCACGCCATCTCGATCAAGAATGACTAATTTAGAAGAGCTGGAGCTCATGCTAATTTGCCGAGATCGGCAACGAGATTCATTTTCTGGTGAAGTTGTTGCAGGAGAGCGAGGCGATTATCTCGTAGCTCAGGATTAGGATCCATGACCATCACATCTGCAAAGAATTGATCAATTGGTCCGCTCAAGGCGACTAGCGCTCTTAAGAGTTCAACAAATTGACGTTTTTCATAAGCAGCATTGAGTGCAGGAGTCACCGCTTCCAATGCTTTGTGTAGTGTTGCCTCTGCTGGAATTTGCAGTAATTTGGCTGAACACGCTGCAGGAATAGCGGTAGTGGTTTTCTTCAGAATATTGCTGATGCGCTTATTGGCGGCAGCTAATTGAGCCGCTTCTGCTAGAGCATTAAATTCACGCAGGGCAGTCAATCGCTCGATCAAGTCATTAATTTGTGCTGGGTCTTGGCTCAGGACAGCATCAATCTCTGCGCTAGTAAACGCTTTACCAGCAACTGATTGGTCCCGCAAATAGGCGCGCAAGCGATCAATAATGAACGCATAGATATCGGCAGCTTTTGCTTTTTCTTGCACATCAGCCTGGGGAAACTGCGCACGAGCTAATTCGATTAATTCAGGCAAATTCAGCGAAAGATTCTTTTCTAAGAGCAAACGGCAAATACCTAAGGCATGACGACGTAGGGCATACGGGTCTTTATCGCCAGTAGGGGCAAGCCCAACACCCCAAATGCCAACCAGCGTTTCTAATTTGTCGGCAATAGCTAAGATCGTGCCAGTTTGGATTTGCGGCAGAGTGTCGCCTGCAAAGCGCGGCATATAGTGTTCGCTGCAAGCACTAGCAACATCAGCATGCTCGCCATCATGGGTAGCGTAATAACGCCCCATAATGCCTTGCAACTCTGGGAACTCGCCAACCATATCAGTTAGTAAGTCTGTCTTAGCAATTTCTGCAGCACGTGAAGCGAGCTTTTCATCGGCACCCAGTCTTTTGGCGATACCTACAGCTAACCCTTGAACGCGCTTTGTGCGATCTAGCTGATTGCCTAACTGGTTGTGATAAACCACCTTGCCAAGATCTGCCACACGAGAAGCCAAAGGGCGCTTTTGATCTTGCTGGAAGAAGAAGCGAGCATCGGACAAGCGTGGGCGTACAACGCGCTCATTGCCTGAGATGATGGCGTCTGGCTTACTTGTTTCAATATTAGAAGCAATCAAGAAACGATTACGTAATTTGCCTTGTTTGTTTGTCAATGCAAAATACTTTTGATTGGTTTGCATGGTCAAAATCAAGCATTCTTGAGGTACCTCTAAGAACTCTTGATCAAAATGGCATTCGTAGATGGCCGGCCACTCAACAAGGGCTGTTACTTCATCTAGAAGGCTATCCGGCATTAATACCAGATCCTCGCCAGCCGCTTTTAATAGGGCAGCTTCAATTTGCGCCCGACGCTGATTAAAGCTAGCAATAATCTTGGCTTTGGACTGGAGCTCGATCTCGTATTGGTCTGCATTCGTAATGGTGATGAGGCCAGGAGCTAAAAAACGATGGCCTTCAGTTTGATTGGCTGCATCAATACCTAGAGCACTGATGTTTAAAGTAGTAGCACCATGTAGTGCAATGATGCGGTGGGCAGGACGAGCAAATTGCACTTCGGCCAATCGACCATCCTTTTGTAGCACTTGGTAGTGCATCATTTTTGCAATGGGCAGCTTGCTTAATGTTTGTTCAAGCGCAGCCTGCGCCGTTTGCTCAAGAGCAGCACCTTTAGCAATGACATTAAGGTACAGGGCTTCATTCTTACCTTCACCCGCTTTTTCTAAAGTCGCAAGATTAATATCCCCATACCCTAGAGCACCCAATTTTTTGAGTAGTGGTGGGGTTGCTTTACCTTCAGCGTCAAATGCAATGCTAGTAGGTAATAATTTTTCCCGCACAGGGTAGTCAGGCGCTTGATCAAGAACCTTAGTGACTTGTACGGCTAAACGACGCGGGGTTGCAAAGCCGGTCATCTTGGATGATTCGGATGCAAGACCAGCTGTTTTGAGTGCTGCAAAGATGCCTTCGCTAAATGCATCACCTAAGCGACGCAGAGTCTTAGGTGGCAGTTCTTCGGTAAATACCTCGATCAATAAAGTCGCTGATTGAGGATTTGAATTAGATGTGCTCATAAGTGGAATACGAAAATCTCGATGCGCTTAAGCCTGAGCTTTAGCTTGACGTTGACACATTGGGAAGCCCAGTTTTTCTCTAGACTCAAAGTAGGCCTGCGCCACTGCCCGAGAAAGATTACGAATGCGGCCTATGTAGGCTGCACGCTCAGTCACCGAGATAGCGCCACGCGCATCCAGCAAATTAAATGTGTGCGCTGCTTTAAGTACCATCTCGTAAGCAGGTAGTGCCAGTGGAACTTCCATCAAACGCTTTGCTTCACTTTCATAGTTTGTGAAGTTGGCAAAGAGTAAATCAGTATTGGAGTGTTCAAAGTTGTAGCAAGATTGCTCCACTTCATTCTGGTGATATACATCCCCATAAGAGATGCCGTCGGCCCATACTAAGTCGTAGACGTTAGAGCAGTTTTGGATATACATTGCCAAACGCTCAATACCGTATGTAATCTCACCAAGAACAGGCTTGCAATCTAAGCCACCTACTTGTTGGAAGTAAGTGAACTGCGTCACCTCCATGCCATTGAGCCAAACTTCCCAGCCAAGACCCCATGCACCCAGTGTTGGGTTTTCCCAATCGTCCTCTACAAAACGAACATCATTCTCTTTAAGGTCTAAGCCTAAAGCGGCAAGAGATCCTAGGTAAAGATCGAGAATATTTTCAGGTGCTGGCTTGAGGACTACTTGATATTGATAGTAGTGTTGTAAGCGATTTGGATTTTCACCATAGCGACCATCTTTAGGTCGGCGGGATGGCTGAACGTAAGCTGCTTTCCAAGGCTCAGGACCAATGGCGCGTAAGAAGGTTGCGGTATGGGATGTACCGGCACCAACCTCGAGGTCGATAGGTTGCAATAGGGCACAACCTTGTTGGTCCCAATAATCTTGAAGTTTGAGAATGATTTGCTGAAAAGTAAGCATGATTAACCTGGCTAAGCCTTTGATTTTACATGGCTAGAGCACTCTAGAGTTAAAAATGCTTAAAAACGCCTGTGACGAATCAGACCCCAAAGCAAGAGCAGGCAAGAAATACCCAAAATCGGTAAATTGCCCCAAATGACATAAGGTGTTTTTCCAGAATACGCCTGAACCTGGGTGCTGAGGGTTGTTTGGGTAAATTCCGGGAGCGCTTTTAGTACTCTGCCATCAGGACCAAGAACTGCAGTAATTCCGGTATTGGTGGCACGCAAGGCGGGAAGTCCAGTTTCCAGGGAGCGCAATTGTGAAAGCCTGAGTTGTTGAGTGGATGCTTGAGAATCCCCAAACCAGGCTAGATTGGTCATGTTAATAAGTAGGTTGACTGGCTGGTCGCTATGTTGAATGCGGGAGGCGAGTTCGCCACCAAAGACGTCTTCATAGCAAATCGTAATTGCCGCATGAAGATCATCTTGATCCTTGCGCACAATCGCAAAGGGGGGTTGATCTAGTTTTCCTCTTGCAAAGTCGCTCATGGGTACATGAAAGGCTTTAACGAACCACTGAAAACCTAGAGGGATAAATTCTCCAAAGGGAACGAGGTGGGCTTTATCGTATTGATAGGGCAATGCATTGGGCGAGAGTCCAGTAGCGCGATTCGAATACTGCATACCGCCTTCTCCAGGCACTTCGCCGATCAAGCCAAGCAGAATGTTGCTGTTACCTTTATTGGAAAAATCTTGCAGGTAATTAAATAAGCCAATTGGCAAATTGGGAAGTGGCCATGGAAACGCAGTCTCAGGAATGATGATAAGGTTGGCTGCTTCTTTAGTAATTTCTCCAGCATAGAAATCGATTTGCCTGCCAATAGCTTGAGGATTGAATTTCAGACTTTGTTCAAAGTTGCCTTGAATTAAGCGAACGCTAATTGGCTCTCCAACTGGCTTGGTGAAAGTAAATAAATTAGCGCTTTGAGAAATCCCAATGACAGCCAATATGAGGAACATGCTAGAAATGACATGCTTACGGGCTTGGTAAATTTCCCAGGAGGCCCATACTGCCAAAAAGGTACATGCTAGCCCGCCAAAGAAGGGTGCGACAGGCGCAAATGGGCCATTGAACTGGGTTTCTGCAAAGCCCATCCAAGGAAATCCAGTGAAGATATAGCCTCGTAGAAATTCCGCAAGAACCCAACTCGCTCCCAGCAGCAGACCAAATAAGCGACTCTGTTTAAACAGTGGAATAGCAAGTGTTGCCAATGAGAAATAGAGCGCCACATAAGCAGAGAGCAGGAATACACCCATACAAGCAAGTGGCGCACTCATGCCACCAACATCATGCAGGCTGATGTAAAGCCACCATAGACCTACAACAAAATAAGCGATGCCGAATGGGAGGCCTAAGACAAATTGTTTTTTAAAGGAGATGGGCTTCTGATCAAGACGCCACCACAGAAGGCTGAGAACGGGGATCTGAATCCAGCCACCATAGGGTAACTCAGCAACGGCAGCAAGGACCGCTCCCAATACAAACAGAATGCAAACTGAAAAGATTTTGATGCTCATGCCCGAATGATTGGAGTGCTGATCAAACAATGTAAATCTCAGTCTGATTTTTTATTGGATTGTCGTGCAAGCAGAATATGAATTTGTCTTGGGTCGGCGCGCTGCACTTCAAATTCAATGCCACCTATTTCAATGAGCTCACCCATTTTAGGGACGCGGCCTAAATGCTGAATCACTAAGCCCGCCACAGTCTCAATATCTTCTACTTCAAAATGAGTGCCAAGTCTTTCATTGAATTGCTCAAGCTCGGTAATGCCTTTAACGCGAATGTCGCCGTTATCCAAAGCGATGAGGTTGTCCGCTTCTTCATCGACGTCATGTTCATCCTCAATGTCGCCAACGATCTGCTCGAGCACATCTTCAATGGTGATGATGCCGGCAACGCCGCTATATTCGTCAACTACGATAGCTAAATGGTTGCGGTTATCTTTGAAGTCCCGTAATAGGACGCTAAGACGCTTGGATTCTGGAATGAATACCGCAGGACGTAACCAATCGCGGACCTGAAAATCTTTCTCAGTAGCGTGACGTAATAAATCTTTTGCTAACAAAATGCCAATGACGTTATCTCGACTACCTTCGAACACAGGAAAGCGGGAGTGAGCTGCTTCAATAACGCTTTTAATGATTTCAGAGAGGGGCTGGCCAATATCGATCCAATCAATTTGGGCGCGGGGTACGAGGATATCGCGAGCGCATAACTGCCCTACTTGAAAAACACCCTCAATCATGGAGAGGGCATCGGCATCAATTAATCCCTCAGCCTGAGCTTCCCGAAGGGTATCAATCAGCTTTTGGCGGCGTTCACTGGGTTCCGTTGGCTGCGGAGTTAAAAAATCAGCCAAGCGATCTAAAAGGGATTTATTGGGGTCAGGCATATAGCAAGAATAGCGTAGAAATATGGCAAATCAAGAATAGGGGTTAGCAAAGCCCAATTTTTGGAGGATTTGGATTTCCAGGGCCTCCATCTTTTTTGCATCCCGGCCTACCTCGTGATCATGGCCTTGAGCATGAAGGCAGCCGTGCACAATTAAATGGGCCAAATGGGCTTTTAGTAATTTACTTTGCTCTTTGGCTTCTTTTTGTAGAACCGGTAAGCAAAAAATAATATCTGCTACTACAGCTTCTTTTGAAAGCTCGTAAGGAAAAGTTAAAACATTGGTTGCGTAATCTTTTTGACGAAAAGCGAAATTTAGCTTTTTACCTTCCGCAGCATTCACAAAGCGAAGGGTAATTAGGCCACCAAGTGCCGTGGAACTCTTGACCCATTTCTTGATCAGGGTTGAGGAAGCTGCTTTATTGACGGCAGACTCAATCGCTGGACTGGCGTATTGCAGCTCAATCGCTAGCTTCGAAGAGATACTTTTTTTATTGACTGACATGGGCTTCTACCAACTCACCTCTGAGGGTGTAGTTCAGAACTTCCGTAATGCGAATGTCTACGAATTGACCAATGAGACTTTCAATATCTTGATCGGGTGCTGTGAAATGAATGACGCGATTATTTTCAGCACGACCCTGTAAGTTGACGCCATCCTTAGCAAGACCCTCAATTAATACTCTTTCGGTATTACCCAGCATTTTTTGGCTAATTTGGTTTGCCTGTCCCTCAACCAATGCCAATAAAGTTTGGAGGCGCTTGAGTTTGACTTCATAAGGCGTGTCATCGTGAAGGTTCGCCGCAGGAGTGCCTGGGCGCGGACTAAAGATGAAGCAAAAGCTGTTATCAAAGTTCAGCTCTTTCACCATCTTCAATAGTTTTTCAAAGTCAGCCTCAGTTTCACCTGGAAAGCCCACAATGAAATCACTCGACAGTGTCAGGTCGGGGCGAACAGCGCGCATCTTACGAATAATGCTCTTGAACTCTAGGGCTGTATAGCCGCGCTTCATCGCTGAGAGCATAGAATCCGAGCCATGTTGTACAGGCAGATGTAGGTGACTTACAAGCTTAGGCACTTTAGCGTAGACGTCAATGAGGCGTTGTGTAAATTCTTTAGGGTGGCTGGTGGTAAAGCGAATCCGTTCAACCCCAGGAATGTCAGCGATGTATTCAATCAATAGAGCAAAGTCAGCGATTTCTTCGGTATCACCCATCTTGCCAAGATAAGCGTTTACGTTTTGACCAAGCAGCACAATTTCTTTGACGCCTTTGCTAGCAAGGCCAGCGACTTCTGTCAGTACATCATCAAATGGCCTGGAGACTTCTTCGCCACGCGTATAGGGCACAACACAATAGCTGCAATACTTAGAGCAACCTTCCATGATGGAGACGTATGCAGAGCCACGAGTTTGGCGAGATGCGGGAAGATGGTCAAACTTTTCGATTTCGGGGAAAGAGATGTCTACTTGAGAGACTCCAGTTTTGCGACGCTGTGCAATGAGGTCGGATAGGCGATGGAGTGTTTGAGGCCCAAACACAACATCGACGTAAGGAGCACGACTAACAATTTGTTGACCTTCTTGGCTGGCAACGCAGCCACCAACGCCAATCAGTAAGTCGGGCTTCGTTTTTTTGAGTTCACGCAGCCGTCCTAAATCTGAAAAGACTTTGTCTTCCGCTTTTTCGCGGATAGAGCAGGTGTTGAGAAGAACCACGTCAGCATCTTCAGGGCGATCTGTTATGACCATGCCTTCGTCGGCATGCAGGAGGTCTGCCATTTTTCCCGAGTCATACTCGTTCATTTGACAGCCAAAGGTTTTGATATAGAGCTTTTTCATATGCCGTTCTCAGGTTTATAGCTGGGGGCGAAGCTCAGATTTTACTGCCTAAGGCCTCAGTTGTTCTTATATGAGCCTGTAAGCCAAGATTGCCACAATAGTGGGCGGAATAGCCGCCATCAATAGATATAGTGCTGAAACCGTATGTCCAGGAAAGTGGCCACGCAAGATCGCAATACCTGCTGGGTTGGGAGCATTAGCAATGACGGTGAGGCCGCCACCAGCAACTGCTCCACCCACTAATGCCAGCTTGAACTCCGGTGAGGTGCCAGTTACCAATGATCCTAAATAGGTGAGTGCCGCATTGTCAGTGAAAGCAGTCAAAACAAGACTGCCATAAAAGACTGCGGTAGGGCTCATCATTTCGAGAATAGGTTGCAGCCACCATCCTTGTAATGCACCCAATACTACTAAACCGCCCAAGAAGAATCCCACTAAAAGGGCCTCTTTCAGAATCAGGGGGCTTTGATGTTTTGGGTATGCCGTGGTGTAACCAATAAAGAAAAGCAGAATCCACGTGAAAATAATCGGATCATGCGCAAAGTAGACCACTCCAAACAGGAAAAGCAGGTGCGTCAAAATAACTGCTAAAGGAATTTTGGCTTCCTTTTTGTCAGCATTAGGTTCAATTAATTGGCGATGAAATAAAAGTGTTGCTGCCAGAGCGTTGATGAAGATTGCTATGCAAGACTCTAGACCAAAGTTGCTAAACATGAATGCTGAACTCCATCCCCAAGTGGAGGCCACCATGAGAACGGGCGGAGCGGCAAAGTTAGTGAGTGTGCCTCCAATGGAGATGTTCACAAAGAGCACGCCAAGAGTGCCAAACAGAAGCGCTTTAGAACATTGGTGACGATAGACAAGATCGCGCAATAAAAAAGCAGCCAGAGTCATTGCTGCAGGTTCGGTAATCAAAGAGCCAAGGAGGGGCGTAGCGCCTAGGATTAAAAAATATAAAGCAGGAGCACTTCTGATGCGCAAAAGGTATTGCAGGCCATTGCCTAGCACATGCAAAATTTGCGTAGAAAAATACAGAATAGGTTTTGTGCCGGCGACAATCATGATGGCAAAGACAAAGAGTGGTTCTGTGAAATTGCGTTTATTGAGAAAGTACTTTGCTGTCCCTAAGTCGTCATATAAGGAAATGAAAATAACCAATATGGCAGCCCAAAAACCAAAAACAATTTCTACTTCGCCAAGCAAATGCCAAAGACCAGCATGCCGAGGCGATTTTTTAGCAATCGTTTCAAAATAGCCCGTGCAAAAGGTATGCAAAACAGCAATTGCAAAAATAATGCTTGCGCCAAGTTCTGTAGGGGTAAAGTTCATAGCAGAATGGTAGCAGGTGCTTGGTGACACTAAGGCATTGTTAATTTAGGAGATTTTGGTGAAATTAAAGATTGGATATCAAGCGCTCATTCAGGAAGCAATGGCTGAAATTGAGACTCTTCCTGTGGAAAAGGCGTCAGATTTACTGGCGGATCCAAATGTGGTGTTTGTGGATATACGGGATGTTCGTGAGTTAGAGCGTGAGGGCATGATTCCGAATGCGATCCATGCCCCCAGGGGGATGTTGGAGTTTTGGGTTGACCCAGATAGCCCTTATTACAAGCCAATCTTTGGTGAAGGCAAAAGGCTGGTGTTGTATTGCGCCTCGGCTTGGCGTTCGGCCTTAGCAACACAAACTCTTCAGAGAATGGGTGTACCCAATATATGTCACTTAGAAGGTGGCTTTAGTGCTTGGAAGAAGGCGCAATTACCCGTTACAGAAAAAGCAAGTAAATCCCATTCGGGTTAAATTCAGTCTTGATCATTTCTACGGATTAATAATTTTTTAGGATTCTTATGAGAAAAGTAGTTTCGCAATTTGGCCAAGGCCCCCTACAGCAGAAATTGACTGCTGGTGATTTACATTTTTTGTCTGATGCAGAAGTTTCTAAAGGTGGCTCTGATAGTGGCCCAAGTCCTCACGAATATCTTGGCGCAGCATTGGCTGCCTGCACCTCAATGACTTTAAAGATGTACGCTGGACGCAAAGAAATGAAATTAGATAATGCAATTGTGACTGTCGATATTGAGAGGCATGATGATGTTGAAACATTCTCTCGTGACATTCAGTTGCAAGGCAATTTGAGCGCTGAAGAGAAAGAGCGCTTACTTGAGATTGCACATAAATGCCCAATTCATAAAGCATTGTCAGGACAGATCCAAATAAAAACCCAGCTAGTAAATTAATACGAGCTGGGTTGGTATTGCTGAACTCGGGCCTCAAAAGGCCTGGGTATTCTGCTTAGCTAGGCTTATTAATTAGGTGCCTGAGCTGGCTGATTATTTTTACCAGCGTTATAACCAGAGTTGTAATTAGCAGCTTCATTTTTCTTGTATGCATCATAGACATAGCCAGATGCTGCACCAACTGCTGCACCACCAACTGCACCCCAAATAGGATTGCCGTGAAAGATTGCGGTGCCAACAGCACCAGCAGCTGCGCCAATGCCGGCGCCTGAAAGTGTACGTTGTTCTGTGTTGCTCATGTTTGAACAACCAGCAATTGCTAAAGTTGCTGCGGTAATTGCGATAATTTTTTTCATCTCAACTGATCCTTTAAATGGGTATTCGTTTGTCTAAGTTGCTTTGATTATTTTCTGGCGCAAGGGAAGCGTGAAGCTAAGAAGCCCAAGAAAACGCCTGCTGCTGGTTTGTCTGCAACTTGTGGGGTGTTGTTTGCAAACTTCACAAAATCACCAATGACTTCATCACGCGCTGGAGCAGGTTGTTTAACGCAAATAAATGGCTTTGCACGTTGTGGGTGACGAGTAGCTAAATAGGTTTCATAAACAGAGGTAGTAAAGCCAATACAGAAACTACGAGATTCTGGGCTTGCAGGAAGTTTGCAAACATTCGCAAGTTCTTGAGTGCTTAATACCTTGATGGTTTCTTGTGCTTGAGCAAGACCGGAAAATGCGGCTAAAGCGGCCAATGCGATGAGGATTTTTTTCATGAGTTCTCCTGTGGGTGTATGTAAAACCATGATAAACCATAAAAATCTCTCCATATGCACTAAATAGGTGCGCTATGCCCCTTTTTGGGATTTTTCATTCCCCATAATGAGGCAAAAAATAAGAGGGGAAATTGCATGGAAACTTTGAAATCTGGAAGTGATGCTTTATTTATCTTGCTTGGCGCCATCATGGTTCTTGCCATGCATGCAGGCTTCGCATTCTTGGAGTTAGGAACGGTTCGGAAGAAGAACCAAGTCAATGCCTTAGTCAAAATCTTGGTGGACTTTGCGGTCTCAACAATTGCCTATTTCTTTATTGGCTACAGCATTGCTTATGGTGTGAACTTTTTCTCTGGAGCAGAGTTGCTAGCAGAGAAGAATGGCTACGAGTTAGTCAAATTTTTCTTCTTACTGACTTTTGCCGCTGCTATCCCTGCCATTATTTCTGGCGGCATTGCAGAGCGCGCTAAATTTAATCCGCAACTAGTTGCCACTTTTGTATTGGTAGGTTTTGTCTACCCATTCTTTGAAGGCATTGCTTGGAATCAGCATTACGGTATTCAGGCTTGGATCAAGGGATTTACTGGTGAAGAGTTTCATGACTTTGCGGGATCAGTAGTGGTTCATGCAGTAGGTGGTTGGATTGCCTTGCCTGCTGTTATTTTGCTGGGCGCGCGCCGTGGCCGTTACACAAAAGAAGGTCAAATCTCTGCTCATCCACCATCAAGCATTCCTTTCTTGGCCTTGGGTGCATGGATCTTAGCGGTGGGTTGGTTTGGCTTTAATGTGATGAGCGCACAAACGATCGACAAAATCAGTGGTTTAGTTGCAATGAACTCGTTGATGGCGATGGTTGGTGGAACATTGGCTGCTTGGGTGGTAGGTCGTAACGATCCTGGCTTTACATACAATGGGCCGCTTGCCGGTTTGGTTGCAGTATGTGCAGGGTCAGACTTAATGCATCCTCTCGGTGCCTTATTTGTTGGCTTGGTTGCCGGCGCCTTGTTTGTGTATATGTTTACCTTGGTTCAAAACCGCTGGAAGATTGATGATGTTCTCGGTGTTTGGCCTTTGCATGGCTTGTGCGGTCTTTGGGGTGGATTAGCTGCTGGTATCTTCGGGACCAAAGCCTTGGGCGGAATTGGCGGTGTTACTTTTACTGGTCAGCTGATTGGTAGCGCCTTAGGTGTTGGCATTGCATTAGTTGGTGGCTTTGTGGTCTATGGAGTCCTGAAAGCAGTCTTGGGTATTCGGATGTCTCAAGAAGAAGAATTTGAAGGTGCAGATTTAAGTGTCCACCGCATTTCCTCTACGCCTGATCGTGAGCCAAACTGGTAATGCACTTTTAGTGCTCAGTCGTTTATCTATGGCCTGATTCATACCTATAATGAGTTATGGCTATATTTGAACTAAACGGAAATGCCCCTCATTTATCTGAGGGCGCTTGGGTTGCCGATAGCGCAGAAGTGATCGGCAAGGTTGAGCTTCATCAAGATGCCAGTATCTGGCCCAAAGTTGTTATTCGTGGTGATAACGACCTTATTCAAATTGGCGAAGGCAGCAATGTGCAAGACGCTTCTGTTTTGCATACCGATCCAGGTTACCCACTCATCATTGGCAAGCATGTCACTGTTGGCCATCAAGTGATGCTGCATGGTTGTCACATTGGAGACGGTAGCTTGATTGGCATTGGCGCAGTCATTTTAAATGGCGCAAAGATTGGAAAAAACTGTCTCGTTGGTGCGGGCGCACTTGTTACCGAAGGAAAAGAATTTCCGGATGGCTCCATGATTTTGGGAACTCCCGCTAAGGCGGTAAAAGAGTTAACCCCGGAGCAGATTGCTGGCATCCACGATATTGCTGGTCGCTATGTCAAAAATGCGCAGCGTTATGTCAAGACGCTGAAGAAAATTTCCTAATCCCTTAAATATCACCCGTTAAATATTTTGCTCTACGTATTTAATGTAGTTCTCCCAGTGTTCCTACTCATCTTTATTGGGTATGTTGGTGGGCGTGCTGGTAAGTTAGGCATTAACGCTTCAGTTGAGCTCAATCGTTTTGTGGTTTGGTTGGCATTGCCTGCGCAACTCTTTAACTTTGCCGCCAATAGTGGCTGGCAAACACTATGGCAACCCGGTTTCATTACTGCATTTTTTCTAAGTTGTTTAATTGTTTTTGTCCTGGTGCTCTTGGTGAGTTGGCTACGTCATCGCGATTTAGCGGCAGCTAGCTTTGATGGCCTGAGTGCCTCTTATTCAAATACTGGGTATATGGGCATTCCTTTGTGTGCACTTGCCCTTGGCCAAGATGGTTTGGCACCCGCGATTATTTCCACCTTCATTGTGTTTGTCATGTTTGCTTTAGCAACAGTCTTGATTGAGATTGGCATCTTGTCGCATAAGAAGCCGCATGAGATTGGGTTGAGCGTCATTAAATCGCTTTGCACCAATCCCTTATTAGTAGCTCCAGTGGCGGGTCTGTTATGGTCTTCCAGCGATTTAACTTTATACGATCCCATTGCACAAGTGATTGCATTCTTAGCAGCCGCATCGACACCTTGCGCTCTTGTTTCCATCGGTCTATTCCTGATGCAAAAAAGTACTGCCGGTCCTGCTCAGGCTTGGGGTATCAGTTTGGCAAAGCTGCTTCTGCAACCTTTGATTGCTTGGGTCATTGCGGCCCCCATCTTGGGGCTACCAGCATTATGGGTGAGCGCTATCGTGATACTTAGTGCGCTACCAACTGGTACGGGGCCCTTTATGTTGGCGCAGTACTACAAAGCTGACGGTAGCGTGATCTCTAGAGTGGTACTAATTACTACTGTGAGTTCTTTGCTGACGCTCTCTTTATTTTTGTGGTGGAACAGCGGGATTTAATCCTTCAGCATCCAATTGTTTTTCCCAAGAGGCATCAATAAAGGCGGGTAGCGTCATGCACTCATGAAAAATTCGCATGAGAGTGGGGTAGGGTTTCACATCCACTTTTGCGCTCAGTGCGTTAAATAGCTGAGGCACTAAGCAGACATCAATCAAGCCCGGTTGATCTCCATAGGCAAATTTCCCAACACGAGAATCAATGCTTAATTGTTTTTCTAGGCTCTCCAGTCCGACCTTGATCCAGTGCCCATACCACTCATCTTTCGCCTCACTGCTGATACCTAGTTTTTTGATGAGGTAGCGTAAGACCCGCAAATTATTGATTGGGTGAATATCACTTGCAATATCCATTGCGACAGAGCGAACCCATGCTCGGTCAATTGCTATTGTTGGTAGGAGTGGTGGCTCAGATTGAATCTCTTCGAGGTACTCAATAATGGCTAAGGATTGATGAATGCTTTTTTCACCATCTTCCAGAAGAGGTACTAAGTGATTGGGATTTTTCTTGCCATACTCCTCACCCAATTGATCTCCGCCATTTTTACCGAGATGCACGGGAATAATTTCGTAATCCATAGCCTTGAGATTGAGGGCAATGCGAACCCGAAAAGCGGCGGAGCTGCGCCAAAAGCTATACAGCTTGGAGGTCATATCAACACCTTATTTGCACTCATAGCTGACAGTATATTGAGGATGGTCATTCAAGTCTGTGCTCAGACAAAGTGCATTAGACTCATTGTTATGGAAGACATTAATTTCTGGATTGGCATCATTGCAACCATGGCCTTTGCGGTAACGGGTGTCTTAGCCATTGCAGATCGTGGCGTAGACCTCTTTGGCGTCTTGGTGCTGGGTTTAATTACCGCAATTGGCGGCGGCACTATTCGCGACATTATTTTAGAAGCACCCATTTTCTGGTCTGAGAACCAAATGTATGTGTGGCTTGCTCTAGCTGCCAGTGTTATTACCTTCTTCGCAGAATCTTTCTTCACCCAGCCGCAAATTTATCGGTGGATGCTGTATATCGATGGTTTTGGCGCAGCTCTCTTTGCTATTCAGGGGGCTGATAAGGCATGGAGCATGGGTTATGGTCTGCCTGTGGCGCCAGTCATCCTGGGTGTGATTACTGCAATTGGCGGCGGCCTATTACGGGACGTCTTGGCTGGTAGAAAAACACTCATCATGTCGCATGAGCTTTATGCCATTCCAGTGACTTTAGGTTGCTGCGCGTATGTTCTGGTGCTGAACTTTTTACCCCAGTATGTTGTTGAGGGCTCCGTGATCTGTATGCTCGGAATTTTTGGACTGCGCGCAGCTGCTATTTACTGGGATCTGCACGTACCCAAAATGTTTATTACTAAAACACGCTAATTGCACCAAGGCTGGGCTCATAGGTGCTGCGTAGCTAGCTCTAATTCCTAAATATCTCGGGAAAACCCCGATCCTATTTGATGGGGAATTACCCTAACTAGTGGATTTCTTTGAATTTTTTCAAAGCATAATCGATCCGTTGTTATTTATTTAATAAAAATAGTTAGGAGCTACTGATGTCAACATCAACTAAAGCAGCCCCAATGACCGCTGAAGAACGCAAAGTTATTTTTGCATCATCTTTAGGTACGGTTTTTGAGTGGTACGACTTTTACTTATATGGTTCACTTGCGGCAATTATTGCTAAGCAATTCTTCTCTGGCCTAGATGCTGGTTCTGCCTTCATTTTCGCTTTGTTAGCGTTTGCTGCTGGTTTCATCGTGCGTCCATTTGGCGCGTTGGTGTTTGGTCGTCTCGGCGATTTGATTGGTCGTAAATACACCTTCTTGGTTACCATCTTATTGATGGGCGGCGCAACTTTCGTTGTGGGTATTCTGCCTAACTATGCAACTATCGGTGTTGCTGCTCCAGTAATCTTGATCGCATTGCGTATGCTTCAAGGTTTGGCTTTGGGCGGCGAGTACGGTGGTGCTGCTACTTACGTTGCAGAACACGCTCCTCATGGTCGTCGTGGTGCTTACACAGCTTGGATTCAGACAACAGCTACTTTAGGCTTGTTTCTCTCCTTGCTCGTGATTTTGTTCACACGTGAATTCACTGGTCCAGACTTTGATGTTTGGGGTTGGCGCGTTCCTTTCATCGTTTCTGTTGCATTGTTGGCGGTTTCTGTATGGATTCGTTTGTCCATGAATGAATCCCCAGCTTTCAAGAAGATGAAAGAAGAAGGCAAATTGTCTAAAGCGCCTTTGACAGAGTCATTCGGTCAATGGAAGAACTTGAAGATTGTGATCTTGGCATTGTTTGGTCTGGTTGCAGGTCAAGCGGTAGTTTGGTACACAGGCCAGTTCTACGCTTTGTTCTACCTCACACAAGTGTTGAAAGTAGATGCTAAGACAGCGAACTTGTTGATTGCTGGTTCATTAGTAATCGGCACACCATTTTTTGTGGTCTTCGGTAGCTTGTCTGACAAGATCGGTCGTAAAGTGATCATCATGGGCGGTTTGTTATTGGCTGTAATTACTTACATCCCTAACACCCCTGTTTCCGTGTTTAATGCTTTGACACACTTTGCTAACCCAGCGTTGGAAAAGGCAATGGCAACAGCGCCAGCAACTATTACTGCTGACCCGGCTGAATGTACATTCCAGTTCAACCCAACGGGTACAGCGAAGTTCACAAGCTCTTGCGATATTGCAAAACAAGTGATGGCCTCGAACTCTGCTAGCTATACAACTGTTGCGGCTCCGGCTGGTGCCACTGCTGTTGTGAAAATTGGCGATATCGAAATCCCTGGATATACATCTAAGGGCATTGATCCTGCTGAAGCAAAAGCGAAAGATGCTGAGTTTAAAAAGGCAATTCGTGAGGCTTTGAACAAGGAAGGCTATCCTGTTAAGGCTGATCCAGCACAGATTAACTACGTTGCTGTATTGTTCTTGTTGGTGTACTTAGTACTCTTGGTAACCATGGTTTATGGCCCAATTGCTGCGATGTTAGTGGAGATGTTCCCAACTCGCATTCGTTACACCTCTATGTCCTTGCCATACCATATTGGTAACGGTTGGTTCGGCGGCTTATTGCCAACGATCTCCTTCGCCTTGGTAGCGCAAAACGGTAACATTTACTACGGTCTCTGGTATCCGATCATCATCGCTGCGATGACATTGGTAATCGGTACGTTGTTCATACGTGAAACTAAAGATGTAGATATCTACGCACGCGACTAAGCGGATTGACTAAGATTCTTTAGTCTGCATCAAACAAGAAACCCGATCAGAAATGGTCGGGTTTTTTTATTCCCACAAATCTTTTTGATTGCGATTATTTAAGAGTTTTTGATTTTGCTGGGCGATAGAAGTTTCTCTTGCCCCAGGGATTAAAGTAATTTCGGCACCAGCCGCAAGAACTCCAGTTTTGATAACGCGTAAATACCAACCACTAAAGCCGGACTGCAGCATTGCTTTGCTTGCACCCTTGTAAGCAACAGCAGCGTTGAATTTGAAACAGGGTTCGCGGAGTTTGACGACAGCAAATTCAAGTTCGCCAATAACCAATTTATCCCCAACAAACACTGCTGTTTCTAGCAGGCCTTCGATTGTGAAGTTCTCGCCGATAGCACCATGTTGTAAATCAACCGGCTGCTTGGTTTCTCGAGTGAGCAGTTCATTCCAGAAGATGTAATGCTCTGCTGGATAAACATAAATGGCTTTTTCAATTCCGCCATGTACCGATAGGTCAGCTTGTTCATCGCCTTTAATGCCTAGTGGAGTAATTTTAACTGGAGCAGGATTTTCTAAATCACTTACCACCTGCTTGCGAATAGCTGAAGCAACTGATTTGTAATTAGGATGGTGATTGCCAAATAAAGGAGCTACCTTACCGGCGGAGATGGAAAGAAGTTTCATGAGGTAAGGAGGGTGATTAAAAGATGTTTATTAGTAGCAACAGCGCGCATCACTCTTGTACTTAGTGAAGTGCACAATAAGGTCTGCCTCGGATTTGTATTGGGTGTAGTAAATCACGGCACGGGCATCGCTTTTGTATTTCGTATAGAACCAAACGCCCGGCTCGTTATCGCTGGAGTATTGGGTGTCATACACAATGCAGTTCGCCTCAGACTGGTACTTGGTGACAAAGACCTTGGCATTGGCCTCTGATGGGTAATTGGTAATGAAGATTTGAGCTGCAGAAGCGATCGTAGGGATGCAGCTACTCAAGAGCAAAAAGCTGAGTAGGCGCAAGAGAAATGAATTCATCATTTGGGAATATTACGCTTTCTACTTTTTAGGTGTTCATCTGGCTGATATGATCACAGGATGAACACCTCTCAAAAGAAATCTTTTTTTATATTGAGCCAATTGGTCTTGGTATTTCTTTGTGCCATAGCGAGTTCAAGCATTTACGCTAAGTGGGATGAGGAGCGCGACATGACTACCAATGGCAAAGAGGAGTTGGTCTACTAATTCAAGACTAATGAGCAGGGTCAAAAGCTGGTCTTAGATAAATATGTAAAGCGCCTGATTTTTATACGTCCTGATAAATTTTATAAGCGCTCAATCAAGCAAATTAAGATTGATGGGGTGGTGGTAGACGTCAATAGCGACCCTTTTTCGCATTACCCTGAACAAACCGCGATTGTTTTTGAGAACAAGGATGAGGTCCTGAAAAAGCTCTTTTTGGCCAAGAAAATCGAATTTAATGTCCTTTATGGCCGAGATGAGGCTGTCAGCACCTTTCAGATCAAATAGGGATTTGAGCACCTCCAGCAGTCATAGGGTTGGATTGGTTTAGACAGATGCATTCCGATCATTTACAATAACGAGTTCGGCGAATTAGCTCAGCTGGTTAGAGCGACGGAATCATAAAAATGTTTGTGAGTGCTAACTCAGTTCTAAAACATTGATTTAAGCATACTCAAATTTTGCCGTTCACTACACACCAAAAATATTGGCATCAAAAAATATTTACACGCATTAATCTGCGTTCGCAGAACATCGTGTGAGATTTTGACTACGAAGAAAAAATAATCGTCGTAGAAAATGCAAGACGACAGCACACTAAGCGTGTATGTCTAATCTCAATCAACTCTTTGCAAACCCCATCCCCTCAACCCCAAAGGCTATAAGGCTTATAGACGGGAAGGTTACTGTCTATAAGCGTCCCCAGTCGGCACAATGGCAATGCCGCTTTAAGCTGGCAAATAACAAGTGGCATTCGGCAAGCACTGGTACAGACGAGCTAACTGAAGCTAGACGCAATGCCATAGTTCTTTATGAAACTGTGCGTATCAAAATCGACGCAGGGTTAGCACTCACAGAAAAAACATTTGGACAGTTAGCATTAGAAGAGATGGCAAATATGCGTCGCACTTCGAATGGTAAGAGAGGTGAGCGTAACTACAAAGATTATTTTTTTATCTGGCAAAAATATCTCATTCCATTTTTCGGAAAATACAAAGTTGGTGAAATCACGCAAGAGTTAGTTGCAGACTTTGAAGCGTGGAGAACTTCGGTAATGGGCAAAGAGTCAAAAGCAATCACTAAAAAACATCACGCACTGGCATACAACAGAGTGGTGACGTTGGCAAAAGAGCTTGGACAGATTTCTCAAAACAAGATTGTTCCATTGCTAAACATTGCTGGTGCAAAGAGCGAGCCTCGTCCCGCCTTCTCGCAAGAAGAGTTAGAGCAGTTGTATGCCTACTTTCCGATTTGGCAAAAAGATGTGCATCACAGACATTCGGGTGAAGTTAGAGTGCTGTGTGCCGCTTACATTCAGTTTTTGGTGAATACAGGCATTAGGCACAGTACCGAATCTATGCCGCTGAGGTGGAAGCACCTGCAATGGCACTATATCGGCGATAAGCGATATTTACGCATATGGGTGAGTGGCAAGACAGGGCAGAGGTATTTAATCGCTAAAAACGCTGTTTTAGAGGTTTTGGAGGGGTTAATGCACTGGCAGAAGCTCCCATATGCCAGTTTGGGGGAAATCATCGACATAAAGCTCGATAAAAAGATATTTACGCTCCCCACAGGTGAAATGCCCCATTTACTGGAAAACATCTTTCGACACTTAATGAAAAAGAGCGGATTGCTCAAAAATGGTGCTGGGCAGAATAGAACGCTGTATAGCTTGAGGCATACGTATGCAACACAGGCATTGGCTAGTGGAGTAGATATTCACACTTTAGCCAAGCAGATGGGTACTAGCGTCTTAATGATTGAGCGGCATTACAGCAAAATCACCCCAATGATGAATGCTGAGAAGCTGGCTTAAATGAGGGGTGGGAGTGTCGTGTTAAGCACGACAGGCTGATAAGGGGCAGACTCCAGAGACTCAAAACAAGGTGTTTTCAGAGATTTGACTGGCGGAGAACGGCCAACATGAGATGCTGTTACCCATATTTTTAGATGGGTGGCTGAGGAGATATTCCCTTTTTCCGCCAAGAGGCATTATGGCGGGAGTTAAAATAATAATTACAATTAAAATTATCAATTATTAAAACCAATTACTAGGAGTTTCTGTGGAAAATCGTTTACTACTCTCTATTGCAGCACTCTTTGTTGGTGTGGTAGTTGCTGCCTGTGGTGGAGGCGGTGGCTCTAGCTCTACTTCTAGCGCTAGCTCTGCAGCTCCTGCAGCCGCAACGACTGCGACCTATACGACCTCATCAGCCGCTGGCGAGGTTATTTCCTTTACTGTTGATACAACCAATAAGGTTTATAGCTATACCAATGTTCAGTCTAGCTATGGATTTACTGGAAAGACGGGAACCGGAACATTAACATCTCAAAATTCAGATGGCTCATGGAACCTTTCAACTTCATCAGATAACTTCATTAAGTCTGCCACTGCCTTAATGAGTTCAAATGGTCTCGTAGCTGGTCAGTTAACTGTTAACTATGGCGGTGGGGCTGGCAATCAAACAAATCCAATGTTTGGCGTAAACGGTCCAATTACTTCAATAGCCAATTTGGCTGGGACATATAACTATATTAGCCAAGCTTGCTCTACTAAAACGTATGGCGTTAATACAAATGCATGTACTCCAGTGCATGGAACGCTTATCGTTGATACTTCTGGCTCCTACAAAATTTGCAAGAATGCTAACCTTGTGCTTGATACCGCTTGCTCAGGTGGAACGCTAACAACTGGCACTATTTCAGCAACCTCAAACTCAGGTGTTTACAACCTATTGAGAAATAACGGCAGTCAAAGTCCAAATCCAGTTGGCGGTACATCGGGTACTTTTGTGGCATACACCTCTGCCAATGGTCAAAAAGTAGTGGTTGTCGACTTATCAGACAGTTACTATGGTTATGGTCAAATGATTGGTTCAACGCAAACGGCGATTGTCTTTAGTCAGACGGATGGAACATGGTATTGGGCTGAAAATGATGGTTTAACTGGAACCACAGTATTTTCTGGGTTGGGATTTACTGCGTATCCAACTGGCATGAGCACTGTCACCGGCACAATGACCACCAATGCCAACTGGACCGGGTTGCTTAGCTTTACCCGTATTGATGGTAGTTATGGAGTTGCAATTGTTGCTGGCACCGGTCTATATGTGGCGCATGACAACACAAGCTCTGGCAATTATGAGGTTGGGGTTAAGAAGTAATTGAGCTTCTGGTCTGTAGAAAGAACCGCCTTCGGGCGGTTTTTCTTTTCCGGCGAGAGTCTCTTGTGGGTCGAAAGTTGCCAGCGGTAAATATGTAATACAAACGACTGCTTTGAAGTAATAAGCAGTCGTTAGGTAAGGTGTCGTGTTAAACACGGCATCACAACCCCCTAAAAAAACGTCTATATGCAAACTAATTGCGGCGCCAAATAGCTGTGCATCAGGGAACCCCTGGTTTAAGCGTGTAGCCTGGATTTGAGGTGTTTGCTTAAATTCGTCGTCTTTATCCCACGATTTGAATAAATACATTTAACTCCACCAAAGATTATTGCTATTTTCTTTGGCGGAGCTAAATGCTAAGTCATTGATTCTTGGAAAGATTATTGATCACACATTTTGGTCGTTCTTTTGAGCAAAAGAATACAAACTGCATACACAGTTTTATTTATCTAAAGGACAAAAATGGCTCAAGCAAAAACACTCACCACAAACGAATTAGAACAAGTCTTACGCTACATCAGTAGCACAACTTATGCAGAACGCAATCGCGCAATGTTGCTCATGGGATATTGGGCAGGACTTCGCGTTAAAGAAATTGCCCAATTAAAAATGGGAGATGTATTAAATGACGATGGCTCGATTAAAAGTGAAATTCGTTTAAGTGCACAGCAAACCAAAGGCAATGACGGCAGAACTGTATTCTTGCCAGTAAAGTTAAAAGAAGAATTGGCCGTGTATCTCAAAACTCGACATATCACCATGCCTGATATTCCCTTATTCCATACATCTAAGCGTTTGGGCTGGACGCCTAATACCTTATGCCAGCACTTCTTTTGGCTTTATAAGAAAGCGGGTATTGCGGGTGCTAGTAGCCACAGTGGTCGTAGGCAATTTATTACGACCTTGGCAAATAAGGGCATCTCTGTGCGTATTTTGGCTAGCTTAGCGGGACATAAGAGTATTGCTGTAACGCAGAAATACATTGATGTGAATGACGATATGAAAAGAGCGGCTGTGGAGTTGATATAGCTTTATAGCGTGTAGTGTCGTTTTACACACGACACTACTTATTACCATACCAGCTATAAACAATCTTCTTGGCATCCTCTATCTTTGTTCCGCTTAGCGTTGAGGCTAAATCCAATTCCCACCAAAGTTTTTCAAGCTCTGCGTGGGATTCTCTTTGACCTTTGCTAAACCTTTCGATTGGGGAAATTTTTGTAAAGCGAGGAAACTGACCTATCTCCACATTGCCAATTAACATATTGGCGCGGCTCAAATAGCGACTGACTGTCGCCCGCATGATGTTTAGCCGCTTGTGATGAATGAATGGATCTTCGGCTGGGCTCTCGTTGGCTGGACTTAATCGTAAAACTTTGCCAATCCGAAATAAATCACCTTTAGTCGAATACTTATCCACTGCGTCACCCAATGCAACAGGCTTAGCAATCAACTCTCTATGCAAGCACCAGACTTCGTGCATTTTTTGCAAAGTAGGCAAGCGATACAAGACGGGGTTAATTGGAAATTCTGACTTACTTGTTTCCAATTTATTGGTGGGGCGTTCATCGATATGTTTTTTCAGTATGCGATTGATCTGTCGATTGATAGATGCCTGACTCATGGACAGTGGAATCTCTAGCAATAGCTTGCCATCCCGCTCTTCGGATAAATTACTAAGGTCATCGGCAACCTCCATTACTTTGGGCAATTCAACCTGCTCCCTAAACAAGTAAGAGCCTTTCTTTTCATACCAAGTATCAAAATCCACACTGTGAATATCTCCAAACTTGCGATATAGCCGTCGTAAGCCTTCATCCGTGGTGCGAGGATTCATTGGGTTGGAGGAGGTTTGGCAAATTAGCCAATAGTCCTTGCTAAGACGCAAATACTCCCACCACCAACGCCTAACGCTAGTGCGGGCATAACTGAGCTCCTCCTCAATGGTGCGGGAGCGTAATCGCCCAATCCCCTTTTGAATGCCTCTGATATACCGCATAAGCCTTTACCTATATAGGATTAACAGTATATATCAACTATGACCAATTAAATAGTTAATGCGGATAGTAGGGGTTGTGGGCAGCGAAACAAACCAAAAGCAGTCCGCATATTTACTAACCCGTCATTAAAAGGAGAAACCTTATGACAACAGCAACTTTGGCAGTAAACGCAGTAAATCCTTCAATTAACTTGGCAGCCCTGAATGTGCCTGCAACGGTTGTCGTGTCAAACACGACACCCGTTGCTCAGCCTAGCGCATTTGAGCAATTGAAGTCTTTGGAGTCAGCCCGTATTAGCTGGGAAACAGTTGAACTTGCTCAGTCTAATAATCGCTTATATGGCATTTTGAAGCAGGCTTACAGCTTTTATCTGGTGATGAAGCAAGACGCTGACAAAGAAGTGCGTAAAGCTAAGCTAGAGGCGATGGAGGCATTTATCGCTGACAAGGGCTATACCAATAGCTTTGGCGCCACAACACACGATATGACTCGTGTTGTTAAGTGTGTATTTGGTGTTGATCGTCGTCGTGTTTCAGCATATTCAATTGCTTTGCGTGAAGCATTGCGACAAGAGGTTGGAGCTGATGACTTGGTTGCATTTTTGCAAGAAAACGGTGGTGTTGAGCAAATTCGTATGGGTGGCACTAAGCCTTTGTCAGCCACTAAGCGAGCTGAGCTTGTTAAAGCCGAAGTAAGCGAAGCTGTGATCAGTAAGGTGAAGTTTGACGCTGAAACAGTTAAGGCAAATGCGGACTGGGTGGACAAGCAAGTGGTGTTTGTGGCTACTTACTTGCCTACAGGCGAATTTGAGGTCAATGCTGTGATTCGTCACGACGGCGCTGTGAATACTGCGCTGGCAGCGTATTACACGCTCGCACAAGCTAAAAAGCGCGAAGAATTAAATGCGCTCAAAAAAGCCGAAGAAGAGGCAGCAAAAGTGCAAAAGTCAGAAGCGAAAGCAGAAGACAAAATGGCTAAGCAAATTGCCAAGACTGCGCAAGAAATTGCAGAGAAGGAGCAATTGGAAAAAGCTACAGAGGCTTTTAACAATGCATTTGAAACAGAAGCAGCAGAAGCTGAACTTGTTTAACTAACCTTTGGGGCTATGGCGACATAGCCCCCTTTTTTTATTCTTATATAGGAGGGACTATGTCCTTATTTGCACCCAGTTGTTTAGACG
>NZ_JAYGQR010000002.1:432125-441956 GCF_035012665.1 Polynucleobacter sp. AP-Nickl1-40-C4 | reverse complement strand
CTCGGCTTGCTTGAGGATGCCCATGATTTGGCTATCGGTAAAACGGGAGGTTTTCATAGAATTTCCTTTAAATCAAACAACTTAGAAATTCTACTTTTAAGTCAGGTTAAGGGGTGGGGGTATTACCAAACGACAGGTCAAATCTTAAAAAATAATCCTATCAATTAAGCGATATTTCAGATCCCACATCAGAGAATAGGCATTCAAAAAAAAGAACAATCACGCATTAAACACCACCTATTTTTTGTAAATAGTTGGAATCAATGTTGGGTAAAAATGAGGCGAAATTCATCCCGCATTTTTCAAAATCAAGCTATTCACCCACCCTAAAAAAGTCCTCAAAAGAAGCAAAAAACGGAAGATATTTTTCTAGATTTACAGCATCATTTTCTCTTAATTAAAGTAAATATAAGCGCAAATACAAAGGCAAAAAAAGGAACAAAAAAGAGCAAAAGAGAGAGAAAAATCAGCAAAAAAACTTCGCTATGAGACTAGAAAAGTCTCTCAATATTTTCAAAAGTGAGCTCAAAAATACGGTCAATTTGAAGCGCAATAAATTGAAATTCATCAACACAAAACACAGATTTTTTTCACGTAAAAAATTATTTATTGATGACATCTTTTTGAAAAAAGAAGAGAGAAATTTCAGCAAAATCTAGACATAAAAAAGACAAAAAAATGTTCAAAATTGCGTCCAAAAAAGTCAAAAAAAGAACTCAAAAAAAGTCAAAAAAAGTGCTCAAAATTAGGTCAAAAAAAACGACAAAAAAAGGTCAAAAATGACTCAAAAAAAAGAGCAAAAATTGGTCCAATTTCAGAGGGTAATTTGAGTTCAAATACGATGAATTTTTTTTCTCTTTTGAGAAGATAAAAAATATATTATTTGTTTTTTTTCGAAGTATCTTTGCCAATTTTTTTCTTCAAATTTGCAGCGCTAAAGAGACTCAAATTTGCTCAAAATTCACAGCGATTTTTTTGTAAAAAAGTAGGTAAAAATTCTAAAAAAATGGAGTAAAAAACTGCCTTAAATGAGACCTTTTTTTGCCCAAAAACCCTCTTTTTGGTGCGGTAAAAATGAACTTTTTTGTACCCTTAATCAAGGTAATTTTCTCAAATTTAGGCCTTAATAAAGTGGCCCTAAGCGTTCAACTCTAACTAATGTTGTTTTTTTGAATCCAAGCAAACCATATAAACACGGACTTAGCGTGGGATTGCACTTTTTTGGTGTATTAATTAGCCTTATGGATATTATCTATATAGCTAGGTAAGGTATGATTCTGGAATGTATTAATTCACAAGCTGCTGTTTTTAATCAGTTATTTATTTTTAATTTTTGATGAATTTAAAGCAAATTTTCTTCCGCATTTTTAGTGTGCTCCAGCAGGTGACGGAGACGTGCGAAAACGCGCCTAGAAAATTGCCCCTTATCAGCCAGTTTCTGAAACTCTTTCATACATTTCCAAACGCAATTCAAATTCGTATTCTAAAAATTTGCGACTTAGAAAATTCAAATAATTCTAAAAATTTCAGAACAATTTTTAGCGGGTTTATTTCTCAATTTTTGCAAAGTAAATTCTCAGAAAAAAATACTCAAAAAACAGCCCTCAATTTTCCAGAATTTTTTACACGCTCTTTTTCCAAAACATGTTCAAAAATTAGTACCACTTTTTCACAAACTCTGGGTGCGATTTTTTCCACTCTTTTCTCAGTTTCAATTTCCATTTTTGAGATCTGCAAAAAACAAATTTTTTCTATCGCTGATAAATTTTTCTCCAGTAAATTTTCTACTAGACAACTAACTACTTTTTTAGCAGCTTCAATTTTTACTTTTGCACTTGTTCCAGCGAACGCTCAAAAAGTAAATCCGGCTGCATTGCCAACTGGTGGAAAAGTGATCGCCGGTGCTGCAAATATTACGCAATCTGGTTTGGTGATGAACATTAACCAGACTTCTCAAAAAGCGGTTGTTAATTGGGATAGTTTTAATGTGGGCTCACAAGCTACTGTGAACTTCAATCAGCCCAATGCAAACTCGGTGACATTGAATCAAGTTACTGGAGCAACTCGTTCGGTAATCAATGGCGCTATTAATGCCAACGGCACTGTGATTTTGCAAAATCCAAATGGCGTATCTTTTGGCAAGGGTGCTGAGGTTAATGCTGGAGCAGTCGTTGCTAGTACCATGCAAATTAATGCCCAAGATTTTATGGATGGCAAAAATACTTATACCGGCAACGGTACTGGCAAGATTGTTAATAAGGGCAAAATTACTGCCACTGGTGCAGATGGCTATATCGCTCTCTTAGCACCTGAGGTTCAAAATCAGGGTTACCTCATCGCAGTTAAGGGCGGTGCGAACAACACGATCGCGATTGCTTCTGGTAAGACAGTGAGCTTATCTTTCAGTGGCAACCAGTTAATCTCCGTTTCTGTGGATGAAGGCGTCTATAACGCTTTGGTCAGCAATAAGCGTGTTGTTGAGGTTAACGGTGGTTACATCGTTATTGCTGCAGGTGCAGCAAATCAATTGATGGCCTCCACGATTAAAAACACTGGTCGCATTTCTGCTTCTGCGATGGTTGACAACGGCGGCGTGATTGAGTTGGTTGCTTCTAAGGTGACTCAAGCTGGAACAGTTTCTGCTAACGGTGGTGTCCAGGTTGCGGATAATTCTGTCCCAGCTAGCCAAGCCACCCCAGTTGCTCCAGTAGTAACGAATTCTGCTGCGAACGGTGGTCAGGTGAACATTGTTGGCAATAGCATCACTTTAGGTGCTAATTCCAAAACGACCGCTTTTGGTGCAGCCAACGGTGGCCAAGTAAATGTCGGTACCTCAGGCGTGACTTCAACCCTGAATGCTGACGGTAGCCGTTCAAATGTTGCAGCTGCAAACTTAGCCCAAACTGTTGAAGTTGGTCAGGGTGCAGTAGTTGATACCTCTTCTATTAATCGTGGTAACGGTGGCCAAATCCGTATTTGGTCTTCAATTCAGACCACCATTGCGGGTGCCTTGAAGTCAGTCGGCGGTATTTTGGGTGGTAATGGCGGGGTGATCGATACCAGTTCTACTGGTCTAGTGAGCATTTTGCAGACTGCCTCGATCAATGTTTCAGCTACTTTAGGTATGGTTGGCAGCTGGTTTATCGATGCCAATTCGATCAATATTGATTCCGGCACAGCTGCTGTGGTATCCAATACATTGGCAAATGGCAACGTTTTCTTGAACTCGAAGCAAAACTTGACCGTGGCTAGCAATGCTGTAATCGCACCAAATTCGAGCAATGCAACCATTCTGTCACTGACTTCAGCTGGAATCTTGACTAACAATGGCGCGATAAATGCTACCCAAAATGGTGCATTGCTACTCAGCGCAAGCACGATTGACCTCAGTGCAAACAGCTCAGTGAGCGCAAATCAGGTCACTGCAGTTGCTCAGGCAATCGATATTTATGGCTCAGTTACAGGATCCGGTAGCAACGCTATCCTCAAATTACTGGGCAATGTCATCATGGTTGCCGGCAGAATTTCTGTAAATAGCTACTCTGCTGGAAGCTCAACTGGCACGAATACCTCAAGCAGCAGTACAAATAATGCCAATTCCAAGAAAGAGGAAGACGCTGGCACGATCATTATTACGGCTCAAAATAGCCTAAGCACTACCAATACCGCAACCATTACTGCAGATGCAAATGCCCAAAATGCTGGTCAAGTGAACTTGACAGTAGCCAATGGGGTAGCCAATTTAGCCGGATTAGTCAGTGCAAGTAGCGTTTCTGGAATAGCCGGAACGATCACAGTTGCTGCTAATGATGTGAATTCGAGTGGCAGTTTCTTGGCCAACGGCACGACCGGCGGCTCCATTTATGTAACCTCAACTAGCGGAAATACATCCCTAAGTGGCACCTATTCTGCTAGCGGAAGCTCGGGTAAGGGGGGTAATTTCAGTGCCCAATCTGCCCAAGATTTGATCCTCGTTGGCACCATAGCTGCTAACGGAACTGATGGCGGAGTGATCTATTTGGCTGCCAATGGGGGCAGTATTATCCTCACCAATTCAGTGCAAGCCAATGGAAATTTAGGAGCAGGGGGCAATTTAGTCTTAACTGCTGCGAACGATATTCAGGTCAATAACACCACAATTACTGCTAATGGTTTCCAAGACGGTGGCTTTATTAAGATCACTACCCAGTCTGGTGATGTCAATTTAGACGGTATTATTGTGCAAACAAACGGTAGTAATGGCCGTGGAGGAACTATTGGAATCTCCGGTACCAATGCCACCAATATCTCCGGCAGCAACATTTTCTCAACCGGCTATACCCAAGGTGGCACGATACTAATCGGCAATGACGCTAAAAACGCTTCATTGCCGTTTTCTATTTATACGGGCATCGATGAGACAACAACAATCAATGCTAGCCAACAAAGCGCAACAGGTTTAGGTGGTTTTATTGAGACTTCAGGACATACCCTAAATACGCTTGCAGCAATAAAAGCGGGTAGTGGAGGTCAGTGGTTGTTAGACCCTCAAGCAATAAATATAACAACTTCTAGCACACCTTCGAGTTCTCAACTTAATGTATCTGGCACAACCTATTCTTCTTCTGGAACTAGATCTAATTTATATGTAACAACGCTTACTAATGCTCTAAACGCTGGAACATCAACTATTACTGTTACTACCACGAGTAATGGAGCTGGTACTGACACTATTACTGTACAAACGCCAATTACTTGGACAACAGGTGCTACCCTAAATCTAACGACTAATAGCAGTAGCGGCCAGATTATTGTGAACTCGAGTTCTGCGATTTCAGGTGGATCAAGCTCGACATTGAATTTAACAGCAAACACAATTACACTGAATTCAAGTGTTTCAGCAGGGACTGTTTCTCTTATTGCTTCAAGCGGGACTGCAGTTGCTCTTACAGTTGCATCCACAATGACGTTACCTACGGCTAATAGCTTTACAGGAACTACCTCTATTAGTAGTGGCGCTATCCTAACAGTCGCTAACTCAACTGCTTTGGGTAGCTCAGCAGTTACTGTAAGTAGCGGTGGCACTTTAGCTCTTTCTGGTGGTATTAGTATGAGCAATGCCTTAAGCTTAGTTGGCACTGGAGTGAGCTCAGCTGGCGCATTAGCCAATACGAGCGGTAACAATACTGCTTCTGGTGCCATTACCTTGGCAGGAAATACTTCTATTAATAGCGCTTCAGGTTCACTCACGTTGAGTAACACGATTGCTGATGGATCTAATGCTTACAACCTCATTATTAATGGTGGCAGTCAAACTGGTACGGTAATTTTAGGCGGTACTAATACCTATAACGGAACCACCACCGTCTCAAGTGGAACGCTGAGCGTCACCAACGCTGCTGCTATTAATACCGGTAGTGCTCTTACTGTTAATGGTGGTACTTTAGACATTAATGGCGTCACTTTAAACACGTTAACTGCAACGCCTTCAATTCGTGGGGCGGGATCAACTGGTTTGGGCGCTATTACAGGAACCGGCACTTCGGCTTACTCTGGATCGCTTACATTCGCAGCGGCAACCAGCATTGGCGGCGCGGGCACTTTGACTTTAAGTGGCTCTATTGGCGGTGCTTTTGCTTTAACTAAATTAGGTGCTGGAACGCTGATCTTAGCGGGGAGCAATTCTTATAGTGGGACCACAATTAGTGCGGGTAATTTACAAATTAGTAGCGATGGTAACTTAGGCACGGTTCCCGGTAGCTCCGCTACGAACATTACCCTCAGTGGCGGTGAACTACTCATATCTGGTCAAATTGCGGCAGTTACCATCAATGCCAAGCGAAATATTCTTTTAAGTACGGGTGGTGGTGAAATCGACAATGGCAACGCTAGCTATAGCGCTACTATTGCCGGCATTATTTCTGGAACCACTGCGTTAAAGGTTGGTACGGACAATATCGGTACCGTTGTACTCTCTGGTGCGAATACTTATTCAGGTGGAACGACGATTAGTAATGGCGCTCTCTATATTAGTAGTGACGGTAATTTAGGAACAGCACCTGCCTCAGCAGCTACTAATATCACCCTGAGTAATCAAGGCGAGCTCCTCATCACGGGTCAGAGTGGTGCAGTCACTATTGGCGCCACTCGTAGCATTTTGATTGGAACGGGTGGTGGTGAGATCGATAACGGAAATGCTACTTATACCGCCACGATTGCCGGAGCAATTACGGGATCAGGAGCTTCATTAATGCTTGGTAGTGATAACAAAGGGATACTAGCTCTCTCCTCTACATCGAATGCCATTACAAATGTGACCGTTAATTCAGGGACTTTACGTCTAGCCTCATCAGCAACAACCACTTTGGGTACAGGCGCAAACCTAAACTTAAATGGCTCAGCTATTTTTGATATTGGTGCCTCTGTAACGAGCGTGGCACTTGGTACTCTAACTATGACGAGTATTGGTGTTAATAGTCCATCGATTACCAATACCGGTATAGTAAGTAGCTTATCTGTCAGTGGACTTAGTACTCTAGTCGGCTCAATTGCCACTAATGGTGCACAAATTTACAACGGCATCGTCACTATGCCTAGTGATCTAACTATCACAACCAATAATCAAAATATTAATTTTAATGCCGCGGTTGAAGGAGGAGGTCCTTTAGTTATTAATAATGGCACTGGTACCGTTACCTTTGGCAGTACGGTTGGCGCTAATACAGCTTTAGCTAGCCTTGCAATTACTGGAATTGGTAGCACCACTACTTTAAATGGCAACGTCACCACTGTTGGTAGCCAAAGTTACAGCGGTAATGTCATTCTCAATACCAGTGTGGCAATGAATACCACTAACGGCGCAGTTACGATTACTGGTAGTGTTACACCAGGCACGATTACGTCAACTAGCTCCGGAGTACTGACTTTTGAAACAGGCGGTAATTATTTATTTAATGGCACTGCCTATACGGCCACAGCTGTTGCTGGATCAGGATCTCAACCTGCTGGAGTAACTGTGACCTATTCTGCAGGTGCTTATAGCTGGACACCTACCTCCACTGGTACTGCATCAATATTGGTTGTTGGTGGCGGCGGTGCAGGCGGTTCCTCAAGTTCAGCTTCAGCTGGCGGCGGTGGCGGTGGCGGTGGTGTGGTTTCATACGCAAGCTACGCTATTACGTCTGGAACTGCTATTGTGATTGCGGTTGGTGTTGGTGGTACCCCAATCGCATCAGGTTCGAGCGCTACCAATGGTAGTGGTGGCGATTCGATGTTTGGAACCCTCATGGCCTATGGCGGTGGTGGTGGAGCACAACTTGGTTCAGCAGCGAATGTAGGTAGCGGCAGCACAATCGGAAGTGGTGGTGGTGGAGCCGGTGCTGGCAGCAACACTAGCGGGGGCTCTAGCGGTACAGGTGGTTCGGGTTCAGGCGCAACTATATCTACTGGTGGTGCTGGTGGTGCTGGACTTTCAAGTAGTTCGGTTTATTACGGCGGCGGAGGCGGCGGCTCTGGGGCTTCTGCAGGGTCTGCTGCCTCGGGCACAAGTGCCGGCAATGGTGGCAATGGATTAGCTAGCACCATCACTGGCCCAACGGTCTTTTATGGCAGTGGTGGCGGCGGTGGTGTAACTGGTTGCTCATCTTCAACTGCTTGTTCGACCGGATCGGGTGGCAGCGGCAGCGGAGGGATTGCTTCTGGTTCAAATGCTGGGGCAGGTTCAGCAGGCGTTAATAATTTAGGCGGTGGCGGTGGTGGTGCAGGCGGAGGCAGTTATTTAGGTGGAGCGGGCGGCTCAGGCGTTGTCATTGTCTCAAGCAACTTTACTTCTAGCTCTACTATAAATGCTAGCTTGACTATCAATACTGGTTCTGGAGCAGTGTCATTGCAGGGGATGAGCAGCTTAAATACCCTGAATGTCGCTAGCTCTACTGGTATTACTTTAGGTGGAAATATTTCAACTATAGGACTGCAAACCTATACTGGCCCAGTAGTTGTCGGCGGCAATGTCACTCTGACTTCCTCTGGTCTGTCTTCAACACCAACTACTTTCTACTATTCACCAACGGCTCAGACTTTTACTGTGCTTGGTACTTCAGCTACCATTACTTTAGTAGGTGCTGCTGGTGGAGCTGGGGGAAATGATTGTGCCCAAACTTGCGCAAATTATCAAAGCGCCCTTACCACTAATAACTACACCGGTCTTGGTACAGGACCCTCTGCGAGCTATACCTTTACGCTAGACAATCTTTTACCTGGAACTGTTCTGACGATTGCGCCAGGTAGCGGCGGTATAAACGGTATACAAAGTGCCGCCGGTCAAGGAGTGAGTTTTTCAGGTGGACCTTCAGGAGGCGCAGGTGGCACTAATGCCCTTGGCTTAGGTAATGGTGGTACTGGCGGTACTGCTGGAACTGCTGGTTATTCTGGCGGTGGTGGTGGTGGTGGCGCTGCTTCCGTTATCCAAGTGGGATCCTCTTCGTTTGTGATTTATGCCGGAGGCGCAGGCGGTGGCGGTGGCGGTAGCCATTATGGTGTTGCAAACAGTACTACGCCTGGTCAACCTAACGGTGCCGTCCCATCTGCAAACGTTGCCAGCTCTGGCAGCATTATTCCAACTGCATCTAATGGTGCAAATGGGATATCTCCAGCAGCACAAGACGGAGGTGGAAGTGGCGGCGGCGGTGGTGGTATGGTTGGTGGTGCCGCTTATCCTGGTGCCGTGAACCTTGAGGCTGTTGGTCTTGGCGGTGATGCTGGTTCAACTGGTTATTCAGCACTCCCATCTGGAGTTATTATTTCAGGTGTAGTGGGTACAACAACCTTGGCAAACAGTGCTAATGGTTATGCAACCGTAACCACATCTGTTGCTAGTGGAATTAAATTTACTAGTACCGTTGATGGTGCAAATAGTTTAACTTTGAGCGCCCCTAACGGCACGATTACTTTTGGTGGTGCTGTTGGTGGGATAACTAAACTTACATCCCTTTCTGCTGCGGCACCTACGATTACTTTCTCTGCGGCGGCCGGCTCAAATACTGTTCTTACTACCGGCGCACAAACTTATAGCGGCGCTGTTACCCAAACTACCGCAAGTTCCGATCTGGTATTAAACGCTGGAAATACCGGTAGCGCTGGATCAGGTGGTGTATTTACATTAAGTAGTGGTTCGATTACCAATAGCAACGGCAATATCATTATTGTTGGTAATCAGATCGTTAATAGCGTTGGCTCCGCTGCTTTAGTAGTTGGTACTGGTAAGTACTGGCAGATTTGGAGCACTAATGCCAGTCCATTTATTGGCGGAACTGCTGACATTACTGGTGGTCTAAATAATGCTTATGTTCAATATAAGGCTACCTATGGCTCTACAGCAGTACAAACAACTACTGTTGGCAATGGTTTCTTATATACATTGGCGCCAACTATTGTTGATACATTAAGCGGCACCATTACAAAAGTCTACGATGGTACGACCACTGCAACAATTCCTATAGGTAATTACAGCGTACCCACTGGCCAAGTTAATGGTGATCTAGTTACCATTAGCGGTAAACTCACTACTGGTACTTATGCCTCTCCTTCTGGGAATGTAACTACAAGCAACGTGGCTGTTTCAGTTGCAAGTAATCCAACTTTAGCCACTGCAACAACCAGTACAGCTAGTGGAAGTAAACCAGTATATGGATATGGATTTACATTTAACAATTCATTGACGGGAAGCATTACCAAAGCCCCATTAGGCATTGCGCTAGCGGCCACTTATAACGGCACTACGACTTACACTTCTGGCATTACTACTTCTGGCTTGGTCAATGGTCAAACCATTACTGGTGTGACCATTAATCAGTT
>NZ_JAYGQR010000002.1:431166-432031 GCF_035012665.1 Polynucleobacter sp. AP-Nickl1-40-C4 | reverse complement strand
CCAATACCAATGCTGGCACCTATGCCAATAGCTATAGCCTGACAGCGGCTGGTAGTACGGTGGCTGGCAACTACGCCATTAGCTATAGCCAAGGTGGCCTCACCATTACCAAAGCCCCATTAGGCATTGCGCTAGCGGCCACTTATAACGGCACTACGACTTACACTTCTGGCATTACTACTTCTGGCTTGGTCAATGGTCAAACCATTACTGGTGTGACCATTAATCAGTTCAATGTCAGTCAAAACAATACCAATACCATTACTGGTATTAGTGCTGGCAGTGCAAGCTTAGCGAACTATGCGCTCAACAGTAGTGCAGGTGCTGGTACTACAGGTACTCTAACGGGTAGCGTCTATGCTGGTACGGTCAGCGCTAACGTTAATAGCGGTGGTACCAATAGCGTAAGCTTGAGCGCTGCAACTTTACTCATTAGCGGTGCGAGCACGAGCGCAACTTATACCGGTTTAGCGCAAACTAATAGCACTGCCACTACCTATACCCTCAATGGTGGCTCTGCCACGAGCTTTACTGGTACCGTCACTACTGGTTTAGGTAGCGATAGCTTTACCTCAGCTAATAGTGCGACAGTCACCAATACCAATGCTGGCACCTATGCCAATAGCTATAGCCTGACAGCGGCTGGTAGTACGGTGGCTGGCAACTACGCCATTAGCTATAGCCAAGGTGGCCTCACCATTACCAAAGCCCCATTAGGCATTGCAGTAGCTGGTACTTATAACGGCACGAATAGCTACACCAATGGCACTGGTAATGAAACCATCACCTTAACGGGCTTAGTAGCTAGTGATGCCACTAAAGTGACCAACAATAGCAATAACAATGGTGTGACCGCTACCATCAA